>NZ_CAWPRC010000155.1:0-33332 GCF_963890165.1 Aliivibrio sp. SR45-2
ATAATGGTTCTTGATATTATTCAAAAAGAAAAGTCGATTAGATTAAACAGTAAGTCAACGAAAATAGTAACGATGTTAGTGCTGGAAGTGACCAACCGTGAATTGGCTAAATTAGTAATAGCACAACGCATCGCTGAATTAGAAGTTCACAAATCGATTGGTGCAGAGTTTGCTCATGAGCTTCATGCAGATTCTAGCGATGTTATTAATATGCCTGAATCTAAAAAAATAAAACCAAACAATTCCATTCAAGAGTTTAGAGGTTAATAACATGCAACGTCGAATTCTTATTTTATTAATGTTCCTATTTGGAACGTTATCTACCTCTTTATTCGCAAAAGACACTGAAAACCTATCGGTAGGTGACGCTAAAAGTATTACGACCATGACCGAAATTACATCGGTATTTATTTCTGATCCTAAAATCGCCGATTATAAAATTATAGATAAATATAAAGTGGTTTTATTTGGTAGAGACGTCGGGGATACCGTATTTATTGCTTTCGATGTTCAAGGTCGTGAATTAGTAAATAAAAAAATCATAGTCAGTCGTAATTATTCAGGTATTGAGCAGCAAGTTAAATTGAGATTTCCCACTTCTGATGTTGATATTTATGCTATTGGTACTAATGCGGTTGTTAGTGGTGTGGTTTTGAATGAAGAAGACCGAGATCAAATTTATGAAATGGTTGGAACATTACTGTTTGAAGATAATTCAGAGAGTAATGCTCAAGATGATAGAACAGACTTAACCTACATGGATAAACTCAATTTTGAAGGTGTAGTTAATCAAATTGAAGTCGCTAGAACGAAGCAAGTAAACGTAAAATTAACCATCGCTGAAGTTTCGCATTCTTTTATGCAAGATTTTGGGATTAAAGTCGGCAGTAATGGGCAAGCAGGGATCTTTGTTGATCAATTAGTTCACTTTAGCGCGAGTGACATCGTTTCTGTTATTACGGCAGTAGGAACCGATTCTGTAGGACAAATTCTGGCGGAACCTAATCTATCAGTGATTTCAGGTGAAGATGCCAGCTTTCTTGTCGGTGGTGAATTACCAGTCGTTACCGTCATTGATGGGGCGACGAACGTTCAATATAAAGAGTTTGGTGTAAAGCTGGATTTGACCGCGAAAGTTGAGCGTGATGACAAAATCAAATTGGCTTTAGCACCAAGTGTGAGTTCTCTTGATACTCAATATGCAAACGATACTTACAATTTACCATCACTTAAAACCCGAAGTGCAAGAACGACCGTCGAGTTAGGGGATGGACAAAGTTTTGTTTTAGGTGGGTTGCTAAACAGTGAAGAAAAAGAATCGCTTACACGTATTCCATTTATTGGCGACATTCCTATTCTAGGGGCTTTATTTCGTCACACGGGCACCGAACGCAATAGAACAGAGCTTATTATTGTTGCAACTGTAAATCTTGTTCAACCAGTTAAAGCAAATCAAATCCAATTACCGACAATGCAAAAAACCAGTACTTTACGACGTTTTCTAGGGATGGGAAGTGATTATAAAAGAGCGGAAGATAAATGGGCAAGTGAAGTACTCAATGCAGGCGGGTTTAGAAAATGAGCAGATTATACGTAATTGCAGTCCTTCTTTTTTTATCAGGGTGTGCTGATCATATTAATGAAAAACAAGGGACTCGTATTAATGTCATCCCTGTGGTCTATTCGCTTTCAATTAACAGCAGTGATAACGACATTATTAAAGAACAAATAAGCGTATTCATTCAAAAATATGACATTAAAAATAAAAATGGTCATTGGGAATTATTGATAGCATCCAATGAGATAACAATTCAAGAAGGTAAATATCAGCAGCTTTTAAACAAATTCGGTTATACCTTGAATCAAATCAAAACCGTAGAGAGGAAGGGAGAATCTCATTTTTCTGTGACGATCGCATTTGCTACCCAACGTATTGAGTATGAAATTTGTGATTATGAGCAAATAGACTATTACGGTTCAACTAAGATTGGTTGCTATACAGAAAATAACCGCTGGCATTCGATGGTTAATCCTGAAAATGCAATGTAAAGAAATAGCGTAAGTTAAATTTATTGGAGCGGTTATGTTTGATTTAGTAGAACGGTTAAGTACAAATAAAAATAATGAACATAAGCTAAGTAACAAGCTTGAAACGATATTGTTTTATCAAACTGAAGAGTGTCGTTCATTGATCAATGAATCGTTTCGATTTGATGGCAGAGATGAGCCTAAAAGCGTAAAAAATCGAGATGAAGAATTACGTCAAATTGATTTGTTAAATTCACCAGATGTGGTGTTCATTGAATTAAATGCAAGTAAAGATGTTGTTCAAGATGCGCAGCGTATTGTGCATTTATTACCGAGTCATGTGTCTGTTGTCGTGATAGGTTCTGAAGATGCAATTTCAACCATTCGTTTATTAAAAGACATGGGGTTCTATTACCTTTTCTGGCCGGTAAGCAAACAAGAATGCTGTGATTTTATGCTAAATGTATTTGATAACCATGACCAAAATAAAGGGTTAATGGCGAATAGAAAAGCAAAGCGTGTTGCAATATTAGGCGTAAAAGGTGGCGTTGGTACTTCCCTTATTTGCAGTGAAATATCTCGTTCATTATCTTTTGATAAAGGAGTTTCAACCTTACTTGTCGATCACCATTATCATGGTGGAAATCTTGATATTTTTATGGGGTTGAAACAATACCAAAAAAGAATCGTACAGAAAGGCACGTTATTAACCAATATTGATGGTACTTACGCTCTTGGTCTTATTCGAAAAATTACACCAATGCTCTCTATGTTAGCGATTGATTCTGAAGAATTAAATGCTCAAGAATTAAAAGAATATACCTTAGCGGTACAAGATCAAGTATTGAATAACTCAAGTGTGATGATTGAAGATCATGCTCAGCTTATTCGTAATAAAGATGACATTGATCGATTATTACAGCGAGTTGATGTTCTGGTTTTTGTTTTTGATGCCACAGTTTCGGCGTTGCGTGATTACAACCGTTTCAATCAATTAGTTAAAAAGAATAATCTAGATAATGAAACCCGTGTCATTTCTGTTTTAAATGCGTCAAGACCTGTTAATAGTGGTTCTGTATCTCTGGATGAAATAGAAAAATACAGTGGACAAAGACCAACGATAATCATTCCTTACGATGATAAAGCACCACAGCACATTCTTGAAGGCGGACAAATTATAAAAACTAAGTCTCCAATGGGGTTACCTCTAATGAATCTTGTTTCTTTAATCCTAGGGGAAGAGCAGAAACAACAGAAACGGTCTATCTTCCGGTTCTTTAAGGTTAAAGGGGAATAACGAATGAATAATAAAACGTTATATATCCAGCTAAGAACACAAATATTTAATGCATTAGAACCGGAAGCACTCAATAAATTAACTAAGCAAGAATTAACACAACAACTGCTTAATGCCGTTGAATTATTGATAGATAGAGAGCAATTGCCTGTCTCTCTTATCATGAAAAATGAATTTGTTGAAAGCTTGGTGAATGAACTGGTTGGTTTAGGTCCATTACAGAATTTAATGGATGATGAAAGCATTACCGACATCATGATTAATGGGCATGAAAATGTGTTTATTGAACGTGATGGATTAGTGGAAAAAGTAAAAGTTAATTTTATTAATGAACAACAACTTATTGATATAGCAAAACGAATTGCAAGTCGTGTTGGGCGTAGAGTTGATGAATCGACACCAACCTGTGATGCTCGTTTAGCGGATGGAAGTCGAGTTAATATTGTTATTCCGCCAATAGCAATTGATGGCACCACGATTTCAATTCGTAAGTTCAAGAAGCAGAGTATTGTTTTTTCTGACTTAGTTGAATTTGGCGCAATGAGTAAAGAAATGGCTCAATTGTTGATGGTCGCTTCTCGCTGTCGTTTAAATATATTGATCTCTGGTGGGACGGGTTCTGGTAAAACGACTATGTTAAATGCGCTCTCTCAGTTTATTTCAGATGGAGAACGCATTGTCACTATTGAAGATGCGGCAGAGTTAAGATTACAAAAGCCCCACGTGGTTCGATTAGAGACGAGAACATCAGGCATTGAAGGGACTGGCATGGTTTCGCAGCGTGATCTTGTGATTAATTCGTTACGTATGCGTCCAGATCGAATTATTGTTGGAGAGTGTCGCGGTGGAGAAGCCTTTGAGATGCTTCAAGCCATGAATACTGGACATGATGGTTCAATGTCCACATTACATGCTAACTCTCCAAGAGATGCGTTAGCTCGAGTTGAAGCTATGGTTATGATGGCAACCAATAATTTACCTTTAGAAGCCGTCAGACGAACGATTGTTAGTGCAGTGGATTTAGTTGTGCAAATTAGTCGTTTACATGATGGGACTCGTAAAGTTATGAGTATTTCTGAAGTTGTGGGCTTAGAGGGAAATAACGTTGTTCTTGAAGAGATTTTTGCGTTTAAACCAAATCGAACACAAAGTGAAGATGGAAAAGTGAAAGGTAATTTTTTTACCTCGGGGTTAATGCAACGCTCAGTGCTAATGGAAAAGGCGCGGTTTTTTGGGATGGAAGACAAAATACAGTCAGCATTTAGAACTCCTTATTCAGAGGTAGAGTGATGTCTTGGATAGTCATTGGCATCGGTTTAATTTTGTTGATGTTTGCTTTGAGTGATAAGCCTGTAAAAAAAAGCCAGTACTTAGAAAAACTGAATACGACCCAATTTGTTGATAATTTAAATAGCACAGATCAAGCAATTAACCTTGCTTCATTGACTGAGCGTACTACCCAACAAAAAATAGAACAAGTATGGCGTAATATCGCTCGTCAACTAGGTCAAGGCGCTCGGCTTAAGTTAAGTTTTTTTATTGGTGTTTTTGCGATAAGTGGCTATCTGATTAATCGGTCAATGTTACATTCCTCGGCGGTTACGGTTGTTTTTATTTCTATTCTAGTAGGGTTGATTTGGGGGTATTTTTGGCTTCAAGAGCGAGAGAAAAAACAGTTTAATGAGAGCTTTCCTGACGCATTGAACATGTTAGCAAGTGCCGTATCTGCGGGAGAAAGTATTACTCACTCCATCGCTTTTGTGGGAAAAACGCTAGAAGGTGAAGTGGGGAATGAATTTAAAGTAATGGGTGAGCGTTTACAGTTAGGAGAAACACCTGATGATGTGTTTCGAAAATCTTGCATTCGCTTTCCTTATCCAGCGTTTCAATTTTTTGTTATTACATTACGAGCAAACATGAATCGTGGTGGGCAGTTAAAAGACGTAGTCTCACGACTAAATAGGTTGATGTTTGATGCTCGTTCAGTTGAAAGAAAAAAATACGCGCTGACTTCTGAAGCTCGGATCTCAGCAAAGATCGTATGTGCTACGCCTTTTTTCTTTTTGTTTATTCTTCAGTATCTAAGCCCTGAAAATTATGAGTTTGTCATGTTTCATGCGGAAGGAAAGCCGATTCTATATTACGTGATCATTAGTGAATCGATAGGCATGCTCATTATTTGGGCCTTACTTAAAGGAACAAAATAATGACTGAATTGAATCGTTTTTTATTCATTACGTTAGTGTCATTTGGTTTCATGCTTATTTTTTATTTGGTAATTATAAAAATACTGCGAACAAAGCAACTAGAGATCTTAATTAACCGTAATGAAAAAACGGATAAAAATGACTTTAGTTACTGGCTTAGAAACAAAGCGTCAGAGTTGAACCCTAACCAAGAAGAAATTAGACGAAAATTACGCCAAGCCGGTTTTTCAAATACCGATTATGTTCATCTTATTATGCCAATTAAATACAGTGTATTAGCTTCGGGTGAGTTGATATTAAGTATCGCCTATTACACTTCATTATTGTCAGGTACAACTTGGATTGTTGGTGCGGCAGTATGGGGGATGTTGGTCATTATTGTTCCTGATATGTACTTGCAATCAAAGATTAAAGCTCGAGTGCATCGAATCTCAACCCAAATGCCTTATCTGTTGGATTTAATGGCGGTATGCGTACAGACAGGGATGACGATTGAGGCGTCATTAAGCTATTTAGCAAAAGAAATGAGCGGCTTTGATAAGGATTTAACTCAAGTATTAACCAAAATGAATGAACGCTCTCGTATGATTGGTTTAGAGAAAGCGCTTGATGAAATGTACATCGAAATACCGTCCAATGAAATGCGTAGCTTTGTGATGACATTAACGCAAAGCATGCATTATGGCTCATCGATTTATAGTGTATTAACCACATTGGCTTCTGATATTAGAGAGGTACAAATGCTGGGATTGGAAGAGCGAATAGGGAAGTTGGCTGCAAAAATGTCAGTACCATTGATCGTGTTTATCATGATCCCTATTGTTATTTTAATTGCTGCACCTGGTGTAATGAGGTTGATGTTAAATGCTTAAAAAAATAATGCTAATGACTGCGGTTATTTTATTGTTGTCTGCGTGCAGTTCCCGCCAATACAGTGAAGGTTCACTGACAAAATCGAAGATAGATATTTATGAGCAGACGAATAATTACGTTGCTCTCTCAGATTTATATAAAGCGGAATTAAAAAAAGACGATTCAGAAGAGACTCGAGAAGCGTTAGCTGCTGTATTAATTAAATTAGAAGATCCAAGCAGTGCTCTGTTTTATTTAACGCCTAACATAGAGAGTGGGGCCTGTTACCTAACTTATTTTCTTCAAGCTTCAGCGTTGGGAGATTTAGGTAAATACCCTCAAGCGATAAGTGCGGGGTTGTTGTCTTTGGATGATAATCCAGACAATGCAGAGGCTGAAAACTTATTAGGTATTTTATATGGACATGAATATCAATATGGGAAATCTCGTCGATATTTTGAAAAAGCCCAATTGCACTTCTATGACAGTAATACTATCGCGAATAATTTAGCCGTATTAGATATTGCTGAGGGGAATTATAAGCAAGCGGCACAACGTTTGTTGCCCGTTTATCGAAGTGGCCAAGCAAACAAACAGGTCATGGCTAACTTAGTATTAAGCATGGCAAAAGAACAGAATATTGAATTTATCGAAGCCGTTTTATCTGATAAACATACAAAAAAAGAGATTGAACGCATTTATCAATCCTTACAGAGTTTTAATGCATTAACTCGTGAACCCAAGACAAGTGTATAGGCTAATAGCATGAGAATAAAACAAAAGGGCTCGGCGTCTATTGAGTTTGTTATCGGGTTTATGGCGTTTTGGTTTATGTGTATGGCGTGGGTTGAAATGAGCTATATGTCTTATATATCAGCAGTTAATGACCTTGCAATCTCTGAAATTTCAAGAAGTGCTAAAAAAGGTAATGGTCAATATTTGAATATTGTCGATGATGTCTTACATCGTGAAAATAGTATTTGGAATATAGCCGTCTCTGCCGATAATTTTAAAATATCTATTCATTATCTTCCTTCTATTGAAGCGCTTGAAGCTGTCAAAAAAGGATGCCAAATCCCTGAAGGTAAACGGATAAGAGAGTGTGGAGAAGAGGTTAACAACGCATTAGCTATTTATAGGATTGATTATAATTTCCATCCTATATTTTCTTATGCTTTCAGTCGTTCAGCCAATTTAAGTCGTGAAATGATAGTGGTACAAGAATATGAACGTTCGCAATTTGAAGTCTAAACAGCGCGGTATCTTTAGTATTGAATTTGCCATTGTTGGTGTTTTTTTTAGCCTACTTTTGGTGTTTAGTGGCGATGTCATTATTAAATTATCAGTTAAAGGAAAGTTAGATCGCCTTTCTTATTCTTTAGTTAATGTTTTAAAAGAGCGCACTGAATTATATGGAATGGATTACCAACTAACAAAAAAAGAAGTTGATAGCTTAAATACAATTGCTAAAAACTCACTGTCGAGAACCTTTGGTGCATTTGAGGCTAATCGATATGGAATGTTAGTTGAGGAGCTTAGTTTTTCAGAAATAGATGTGCCCAATCCTATCGTTAGTGAACAAAGAGGAGCAGAGACGTGTCATGTTGGAGAGTCTATCGCTAATTTAAAGCAATTAACGGTGTTGAGTGTGAGAGGGAGAATAATGCCTTTGTATCGAGTTGCCCTTTGTTATGAAACCGATAATTGGTTTGGACGCTTGGGTGAAAAGAGTTACACCACGGTGATGTCTGACTCTATTGTTATTGGTCGATAATTATGAAACTTAAAAAGCAACAATCGGGTCACGCCGCCATATTATTTGTTATGTGTATTCCTGTTTTGTTTGGAGTGTTTACTCTGGCATCAGACGGAGCAAGAGCACTTCAATCGAAAGCGAGATTAGAAGATGCTGCCGAAGCTGCAGTGCTGGCTGTTTCGGCCTATGGTGAAGAAGATCCTGTATCAATTCAAACGGGAAAAGATTATGTTCGCCATTATATGCCAGATATGGAAAGCCTCGTTGAAATTAAGGTTGAGAAAGTAGAGTGTTCAGAAATACCTGAATGTACCGCTGACGATAATGATAGACCGTTTGTAGAATATCGAGTTTCTGGTAGAACAAAACATGAATCATGGTTCCCAGGTAATGATAAAACGGTTGGTTTTGGTGACCATTTTGATGTCACTGGATCATCAAAAGCTCGTAAATTTCAAAGCAGTCAGCCAATGGATATTACCTTTATTCTCGATTTTTCGGGTTCTATGAATTATGACTGGAAAGGACATGCCCCATCGGATATGCCTGAAGAGTCTCCAAACATTCCGGGTCGTTTTTCTCCTCCCTCACGATTGAGTGATTTAAAAGAGGTAGTGCAAATGGTCACTGATGAATTGCAAGCGTATAACAACACGACGACAGGTCCTAAGCATCGTGTCGCAATGACGGGATATAACCGTAGAACCGTAAACAAAGCGAACTCAGGGAAGTTTATCGTTCGGGACCAAAGAATAATAAAGAAAAAAGGCGAATATGATAAAGATGATGTGGTCGATTTTACTAAAACAATAAAACAGCAATTTAAACCCAAAGGTGAAGCGGGGCGAATTCCTAATGGGGATGAGCTTGCAGAGTTTAATGACATTAACTACAGCAGTGATTTTGTTGCGTTTAATAATCAAGTGAAAACATTTGAAGCTTATGGCGGGACGGCGTCTTTACAAGGGATTTTACGAGCAAGTCAGATTATGTCTTATCATTTAACCAAAGATGGTGAAGAGGCTAATCCTAAACAACTGGTTATTATTTTGTCTGATGGTGAAGATTTTGGTCATTATTTAGGACAGGCGCAAAAACTGGTAAACAAAGGGATGTGTACAAATTTGACGAATGCTATCGAGGGTGGACCTGTTTCTGCTGATGACAATAGTGCAGATAAAATTGAATTCTCCGCAGGCAATAGTCATGGTTTACCGACAAATACAGGTGAAGATCCTAGTGTGAGAATTGCGATGATCGGCTTTGGTGATGGGTACGATATTCATGATAATACGGGTTTGTTGAATTGTGTTGGTGAAGAAAATGCGTTTAGTGCCAAAAACAAAGATGAAATATTAAATCTGATCATGTCATTGGTTTCAGAAGAAGTCGGGCATTTAGCTCAATAACATCGAGAGTAAATTATGAAAAAACTATGTGTGCTATTGGCTTTATTTTCAGTCAATACTTTTGCAACAGAGAATAACATTAGTAGTAAAGAATTTAACCAAGCATTAAATTACTATTGCGGTACCGGTGAAATTGAATTTCAAGAGCAAGTGATGGTAGGAAAAGGTAAGCAAATTCTATTTCACCAAGGCCCATTTATGCAAGTTACTGCCAGTTTGAATTCAGAGGTGCTAAAACGAACATTTAATAATGAATTAAAGAAAACAGATATAGCCCCTCAGTGTCGCGAATATTTACTGACTTACGCTGAAGTGAAAGAAGACAAACTCAATCAAAAATTATTGGCGAGAGTATTATTTAATTTTGACCAATATACATTAACCACACGCTCTCAATACATATTAAATCAAGTCTCCGAGCAATTAGAAATACAAGATGAAGTCATTTTATTAAATGGTCATACTGATAATAAAGGGAAAGAGAGTTACAACATTGATTTAGGATTAGCTCGTTCTGAAAGCGTAAAAGCCTTTTTAATTGAGCAAGGAGTATCTCAAGAAACGGTAGAAGCTTACTCTTTTGGTGAGAAGAATGCAGTTGATGATAATGGCAATGCAGAAGGGCGATATCATAATCGTCGAGTGGATTTAGAGAAAAAAGAAATGGACAAGTAAGTGTATATGGCGATGATATCTATCATCGCCACTATTTGTGTAAACTTGAGAGTATTTTTCTATGTCGGCGCATAGAGCAAGTGCCAATTGAGTACCTGAATTTAACTTATTTACTTTAACGTCGTGCCGAAATAAATCTGTTTTCCGTTCATAAGTTATCATTTTTATATTTGGTGAGGTAAAAATATTTCCAGTCGAGAACCAAGTTCTTGCTCTATAAACCAAATGTCTCCATTATAGCTATTGATTATCTCTTCACAAACGGCAAGACCTATCCCTGTTCCAGGATGAAGTTCGTCGGCTCTGACTCCTCGCAAGAATACGGATTCGATTTTATCTTTAGGGAGTGTGGCACCATCATTTTCGATATAAACATTAACGCCTTCCCCTCGTTCAACCACGGACAAAATAATGTAGTTGCTCGAAAATCGGTAGCTGTTTTCAAGAATGTTTCCCAATATTTCCATTAAATCGTTGTAGTTAATTGGTAATGTTTGTTCTGCTGAGTAGTTATGAATAAATTCGATATTACGATCTTTATGTATTTTGTTGAACATTTTAGTGAGTTTTGCTGCGATCGGGGCTAATAGCGTGTTGTGTTTACTAATACCTCTCGACCCCATTAATGCTCTTTTTAATTGGTGCTGAATAACATTATCCATATCATGGAGTTGTTCCATGATCTCGTGAATTGGTGGTTTCTGTTGATACAACAAAGCATCACAAGTCGCCACTCGAGTTTTGAGGCTATGTGCTAAATCGTCCATGGCTTTTTTGTATTTATCTGATTGTTGTTGTTGTTGTTCTAGTAACCTGTTTATCGTTTTTGCTATAGGCTCTAATTCTGCGGGGTAAGTATAAATGAGTTTTTCATGATTATTGTTTTTAATGGATTTCAATTCTCTATGAAGTTTATTTAAGGGATAAAATGATCTTTTATAACCCCATAGAACACAGGCAATAGCGATGAAAATAATGATAAGATAAGCAATGATAAGTGTTAATTTTAGGTTTTTAAGTGATTCGATTTGAGTGTCCATTTTTTGAATGATCACTAAGAATCTTCCTGGCGAAATATTATCCGCAGGGAAATAGACTTTATAATATAAAAAGCTTGAGCCACTTGGTTTCGTTTCTAAAATCGGAGTGTTTAATGTTGTTGGAAATTGAGCACATAAGTTTTTTACGTGCTTTGGTGGACCATTAGAAAAGCTATGCCAAAGAATATTGTCTTTTTTGTCGCATATAACCGTTGCTACATTTGCTGCTTCTGAGTGGTAGATCGGAGAATTAGGTGTTATGGGAGGAATTAATCCAGAGACCATTACTTCATTAATTATTCCTGGAGCATCTTTGAATAACGCGGTGATACTTTTGTGTATGAACTGCTCTTTTTTTTGGTTGTAGCGTAAATAACCGTTTAGCGCTAGAAAACCAATAACCACCGCTAAAAAGCTAAATAAAATTCGTCGTCTAAATTGATTTTGTACTAAACGCTTCATTTTTTATTTCGCTTTTATTTGAAATTGATAACCTTGACCTCGAACCGTAGAAATAAGATCTTTGTGGCCAACGAGAGCAAATTTTTTCCTTAAGCGTGAAATAATAACTTCGATATTATTTAATTGTGCTTGATCACCTTCTTGATAGAGAGCATCGACAAACTCTTGTTTGGAAATAACTTTAATGCTGTTTTTAATTAAATATTCGGCTATGTCATATTCGAATGAGGTTAATACTACTGGCGTATTATCAACAAGAATCGTTTTAGCTTTTGTATCGAGTAAAATATTATCAGCAGTAATCGTTGATTGGCTAAAGCCTGCTGAGCGTCTAACTAGGGCGTGAAGTCTTGCTATTAATTCTTCTGATTGAAATGGTTTTACAAGATAGTCATCTGCTCCGGCTTCCAATCCTTCCACCTTATCTTGCCAATTTCCTCTCGCCGTTAATATTAATACTGGGGTGTGGATTTTTTTACGACGAATTTGTTTTATGAGTGTCATTCCATCAAAGTCGGGTAACCCTAAGTCAATGATCATGACATCAATGAGTTCTTTCTTTTGAACCGTTTGCAAGAAGGAGGAGGCGGTTTTATCGGAATAGACAATGTGTCCAAGATCCTTCAAATAAGTGGATAGATGATGGTTTAGGATTTCATTGTCTTCGACAAGTGCAATTTGCATAATATACCGACTTATTATCCGAGTGTTGATGTTAATTAATAACACTTATCACTTTGTTTATAAATAATAAAACCTATAAATTGATAGGTTTTATTAAATTTAATGCAATGTTTATTTACCCTAACTCTAATCGAATAAGTACTTCATCGGTAATATCGGTAATTTCACCACAGCCGACAATACTTGATAATTCATCTTCAAGCGCTCTTGCGTAATGGATAGCAGATTGTGCTAATTGACTGAGTTCAATTTCAGATGTGCTTGATAATGGGTTTTTAACCGCTGTAGTTGTTACTCGTATCGCTAAAAACTCACCGTGTTCTTTTGCCTTTTTGATAAAGGTTAAGCGATCGTTATAAGATTCAAACTCTTGAAGTAATCGAGTAAATACCGATTTTATTTTCCCTTCGCGTATTACCACTGCAATATAAATTTCGTGGTGGTGTGATCGTGTATTTGCAGGAGTTCTTAATGGCTCTGCTAATAATCGTTGTACTCGCGATTTGAAAATCGGTTCTAAATTTACGCTGTTCTCTGAGCCCAGTTGTTGCCAAATTTTATTAATTCGGTTCAATGGGAAGTTAACCCCCATACAGCGAGGCTTAACGCTATGATTGTCTTTTTCTATGAAAAATGGAGCCGTAGTTAATTTAGTTAGCAGCAATTGATGCATTATTTTCAACATATCCATTGATGGTAGTTGTTCATAATCCATTGGTAATCGTTCAATGTTGTGTTGAATTAAACGACCTAAAAACAGTTTGCTTTTTTGAGTCTGTAAGCTGTCTTCAATTTGTAATTGGATATGTTGTCCGTTCGACGCTACTTTTAACACATGATAGGTGATACGACTTAATGGCGTGTTTCTGTCCATCATTTGTAAATCATTAAACGTTATTTTTACATCGGATTTTTTCGTCAATTGTGCCGGTTTATCTAATGTGATAGACAGCCCTTTTATCGATATATCCTGTGTTCTTCCAGATAATTCACCAAGTGTTGGATGAGATAATGTAATTAACGTTTCATAGTTGAATCTAGGTTCTGAACGACGAGGCGCTGAATCATAATACAACGCATGAGCCTGACATATCGGGGCTATCGGATGACGATAAGCGTTTAGTGTCTTTGGTTCTAAAGTTGGTTTGTCCGTTAACAGATAATCTTTTTGAGTTTCAGGGAGACTGATCTCGGTAAGAATACCCATATGGGTCAAGCTTGATAAAATGGCTTCCATCTCAGGAGCAACAGACAGCAGACGCTCTTTGTCCCCTTTTGCTAATTCAAATAGAGAAAGGCGGATAACTTTCCAACTTTTACGCTTTGCACCAATATGCCAAAACAGTTGTCTTTCTTGTTGAGTTCCCTCTGAAGACATCATGGAATAGAAGAGTTCTCTTTCTTCATGATCATGTTTAAAGCTGTAAAAATGCGTATTGCTGGCCTTTAAGCCTGGTTTTGTTAAAAACTCCATGCGCTCAGGTTTAAACAAATGATTTATTACTGGCTGATTTTTTTCATCATGCCAATGTTTCCACAAACCTTCATTATGATCGGTGATCACGGCATATTTTAATTGCTCTTTGGCAAAGAAAAGAGGGATGTTTGTCGTGTGCTTTAAAAAGCAATGTTCATAACCTTGAGTCCTTACTCGTACTATCTGATCTCTTTGATCATGCTGATTTCGTCGTTTGTTTTTATTTAATTTGACGTCAATAGCATGAGCAATTACATCGTGGTTTGATTCCATTTTTAAGCGTAACCAACGATAGCTGTCATTTTCTTCGCTGTCGTGAATACCTAAAATACGATAAGGAAAATCGCCATTTAGTTCTTTTATACCAGTGTCTTTAGCTAGATTAGGAAAGCTGACTTGTATGATTTGGCCTAAGCCGTATTCAAAAGCCGTTGGTACTTTTATTCGGGCACCAGAAGAGGATAAGTCACTGCTAGTACCATGAATGTGATTGCCATTAGGTAATAATACGGTGACTTGTGTCGACATGCGTAAGCGGTTTTCGCTGCGTGTTAAGTAATGACCAAATCGAATTAATTTAGCATCAAAAATATTTTTGTTTTCTTGCTGTAAAGAAGAGGGGTTACTGTCTTTATTTTTATGGAGCACGCGAAAGTTATTGCGAGTATTTGTCAGTGCTTCCCATACGCCTTCCGTGTAGCTGCCGTATCGCTCAATACTTTTGTGATAAGTATTGATTGCAACATCATCAAGAAAATGTGTGTAGCCATCTAAGCTGTATTGGTGGCATTGCCCTTTGACTCGCCCGCGTAAATCGATGCTCTTTTTACAAGGCGTCATAATACGCTTCAATTCAATTTTGACGATTAAATGAATTGATGGGTGTTCATGTGACATGACTTGTGAACACACGGAGTCAAAATCTGGTGCGTCAAAGACAGGAATGAGTTGTTCTACGTAGCTTTGATATTCTTCTTGATGCATGATTTCTGGTACAGTAATAAGAATCTAATGGGTTTATCGGCACAATTGATAAAATATTTAATGGCATACGTTAAATATTCATTTCCCATACCTTCAAATACAGTGATTCGGTGATATATGGCAAAAGCAAAACGTGCCTACGTTTGTAACGATTGTGGGGCAGACTTCCCTCGTTGGCAAGGACAGTGTAGTGCTTGTGGGGCGTGGAACACGATTACAGAGGTTCGATTAGCGGCTTCTCCTCAAGTGGCTAGGAACGAACGATTGGTCGGATACTCAGGTTCTGCTACGGATTCTAAAGTTCAAACGCTATCAAGTATTGATCTTCAAGAGGTCCCTCGTTTTAGTAGCAGCTTTAAAGAGTTTGATCGGGTGCTTGGTGGTGGGATTGTTCCTGGTGCGGCTATCTTAATCGGTGGTAATCCGGGGGCTGGTAAGTCCACACTGCTGTTGCAAACCATGTGTCGTTTAGCCAGTGAAATGCCAACGTTGTATGTAACGGGGGAAGAATCATTACAACAAGTCGCCATGCGAGCATCTCGTCTTGGGCTGCCAAAAGATAATTTGAAAATGTTGTCTGAAACCAGCATTGATAAAATTTGTCAGATCGCAGACAAAGAAAAACCTAAAATAATGGTTATTGACTCGATTCAAGTGATGCATGTAGATGATGTTCAATCGTCTCCAGGCAGTGTTGCTCAAGTTAGAGAATCAGCAACAACACTTACTCGTTATGCAAAACAAAATAATGTGTCTATATTTCTTGTGGGGCATGTAACTAAAGATGGTTCGCTTGCAGGACCAAAAGTACTGGAGCATATTATTGATTGTTCTGTATTGCTTGATGGAGGCGCAGACAGTCGATTTAGAACATTGCGTTGTAATAAAAACCGTTTTGGTGCCGTAAATGAATTGGGCGTATTTGCAATGACGGGGCAAGGATTGAAAGAAGTAAATAATCCGTCTGCGATTTTTCTATCCCGTGGCGAAGAGGAAACGTCAGGCAGCTCTGTTATGGTTGTTTGGGAAGGGACACGTCCGTTGTTGGTTGAAATTCAAGCATTAGTCGATTACTCCCAACTATCGAATCCACGTCGAGTTTCTGTTGGGCTAGATCAAAACCGTTTGTCGATGTTACTTGCTGTACTTCATAAACATGGAGGTCTGCAAATGGCGGATCAGGATGTCTTTGTCAATGTGGTTGGTGGCGTAAAAGTTGCAGAAACCAGTGCCGATTTAGCATTGATAATGGCGCTATTATCTAGCTTTAAAGATCGTCCATTACCAAAAGATGTCGTTGTTTTTGGTGAGGTAGGGCTTGCCGGTGAAATCCGTCCAGTTCCTAGTGGTCAAGAGCGTCTTATGGAAGCGTATAAACATGGATTTAAACGCGCGATTGTTCCTGCCGCTAATATGCCGAAAGGGGGGATTGAAGGCATGCAAATTCATGGTGTGAAAAAATTATCAGAGGCAATTGATGCTTTTGATGAACTATAATCAATAATTATTATGAATTTGCACTATTCTTTGCATTTGAAATTGTGTAAATTCGTCTATAACTTGCTAAAGCAGAAAGTAATCGGTGTCGATTGGGGCTAAATTCTATCCAAAAATAGAACAAAGCATATACCAATTGACAGTTTATGTTATACTCTGCGCGCATTTTCTATCCTATTAATAGAGTAAAACAATGACTGATTTATCTAAATACAGAAACATTGGTATTTTCGCGCACGTTGATGCGGGCAAAACTACCACAACTGAGCGTATCCTAAAACTTACTGGTCAGATCCACAAAACTGGTGAAGTACATGATGGCGAATCTACGACTGACTTCATGGAACAGGAAGCTGAGCGCGGAATTACTATCCAGTCAGCAGCTGTAAGTTGTTTCTGGAAAGATCACCGTTTTAACGTTATCGATACTCCTGGACACGTTGACTTCACAGTTGAAGTTTACCGTTCTCTAAAAGTACTTGACGGTGGTATCGGTGTATTCTGTGGTTCTGGTGGTGTTGAACCTCAATCAGAAACTAACTGGCGTTACGCGAACGAATCAGAAGTTGCACGTATTATCTTCGTTAACAAACTAGACCGTATGGGTGCTGATTTCTTCCGTGTTATTAAGCAAACAGAAACAGTACTAGGTGCTAACCCACTAATCATGGTTCTACCTATCGGTATCGAAGATGATTTCGTTGGTGTTGTTGACCTTCTAACTCGCAAAGCTTTCGTTTGGGATGACACTGGTCTTCCTGAAAACTACGAAATCACTGATATCCCAGCGGATATGGTTGATCAAGTAGAAGAATACCGTGAGATGCTAGTTGAAACTGCTGTAGAGCAAGACGACGACCTAATGGAAGCTTACATGGAAGGCGAAGAGCCAACTATTGAGCAACTAAAAATGTGTATCCGTAAGGGTACTCGCACAATGGATTTCTTCCCAGCTTACTGTGGTTCTGCGTTTAAGAACAAAGGTATGCAACTAATCCTTGATGCTGTTGTTGATTACCTACCTTCTCCAACAGAAGTTGATCCTCAACCTCTAATGGATGAGAACGGCGAAGAAAATGGCGAGCACGCTATTGTTTCTGTTGATGAAACATTCAAAGCGCTAGCATTCAAAATCATGGATGACCGTTTTGGTGCCCTAACTTTCGTTCGTATTTACTCTGGTAAATTGAACAAAGGCGACACAATTCTTAACTCATTCACAGGTAAAACTGAGCGTGTTGGCCGTATGGTTGAGATGCAAGCGAATGATCGTAACGAATTAACTTACGCACAAGCTGGTGACATCATCGCTATCGTGGGTATGAAAAACGTGCAAACTGGTCACACTCTTTGTGATCCTAAGCACGAAGTAACACTTGAGCCAATGGTTTTCCCTGTACCAGTAATCTCAATCGCAGTAACGCCTAAAGATAAAGGCAGTACTGAGAAAATGGGTATTGCTATCGGTAAAATGGTTGCAGAAGATCCATCTTTCCAAGTTGAAACTGACGAAGAAACTGGCGAAACAATCCTTAAAGGTATGGGTGAACTTCACCTAGACATTAAAGTTGATATCCTTCGTCGTACATACGGTGTAGACCTTTCTGTTGGTCAACCTCAAGTTGCTTACCGTGAAACTATTACTCAACTTGTTGAAGATAGCTACACGCATAAGAAACAATCTGGTGGTTCTGGTCAGTTCGGTAAGATCGACTACATCATGAAACCAGGCGAAGTTGGTTCAGGCTTCTCATTCAAGTCTTCTGTAGTGGGCGGTAACGTTCCTAAAGAATTCTGGCCTGCAATCGAGAAAGGCTTCAAAGGCATGATGGATACTGGTGTTCTTGCTGGTTTCCCTGTTCTTGATGTTGAAATCGAACTTCTTGACGGTGGCTTCCACGCAGTCGATTCATCTGCAGTAGCATTTGAAATCGCAGCGAAAGGCGCATTCCGTCAATCTATGCCTAAAGCTGGTGCACAACTTCTAGAACCAATCATGGCTGTAGATGTGTTCACTCCAGATGATCACGTTGGTGATGTAATCGGTGACCTTAACCGTCGTCGTGGCATGATCAAAGACCAAATGGCTGGCGTAACTGGTGTTCGTGTTAAAGCTGACATTCCTCTTTCAGAAATGTTTGGTTACATCGGTTCTCTACGTACAATGACTTCTGGTCGTGGTCAGTTCTCTATGGAGTTCTCACATTACGCACCTTGTCCAATGAACGTTGCTGAGCAAGTAATCGTTGCAGTTAAAGAAGCTAACGCTAAGAAGTAATTCTGGCTAACGCTCTTTAATTAAAAAAGCCCCGTAAGTGAAAACTTACGGGGCTTTTTATTTTTAAGCGATTAAATAATGTAGATACAGAGACACTCTCTATCGTCTATTTATTTTGATGCTCTTTCTTTATGGCGTTGAAGTTTTAAGTACACATTTTCAACACGAACTCGTGCCCATTCTGTTTTACGTAAAAACTTTAAGCTGGATTTAATTGTTGGATCTGATTTAAAACAATTGATGTTTATCATGTAGCTTAATTCTTCCCACCCATAGTGCTCAACTAATTCAGTTAAGATCCCTTGCAGGGTTACACCGTGAAGCGGGTTATTTTGCTGTGTCATAATATCGCCATTTTTCTTGAGTTAATGTAAGTATAACATTCTGGCTAGAGTAGTCATAAAAAATGGGAGCACTTAGGCTCCCACTTGTCTTTTTATTATGTGATTTATTGAATTAACGTTTAAATGAAACTATCTCTGCTTTATCTAAAGTAATTGTAGTCGTTGCTGGTTGAGTTTCTGAAATAATCTTACCTTGACGGATAGAGTAACGAACAGGAACTTGACGACGAAGTGCATCAAAACCATTTTCAGCAGGAAGAATAATTAAATTACCTGGCTTACCTACATCAATACCATAATTTTCTTGAATATTTAGTGTTCTTGCCGATTTGTAGCTAATAAGATCAAGGCCTTGATTGATTTGCTCATAGCCCATAATCTGGCATACATGCAGTCCCATGTGCAGCACTTGAAGCATGTTAGCCGTGCCTAATGGATACCAAGGGTCAAAGATATCATCATGACCAAAACAAACGTTAATATCGCTTGCAAGCATCTCTTTAACACGTGTGATGCCACGGCGTTTAGGGTAATCATCAAATCGACCTTGTAAGTGAATATTTACTAATGGGTTAGCAACAAAGTTGATGCCTGACATTTTTAATAGTCGGAATAAACGCGAAGCATAAGCCCCATTATAAGAATGCATGGCTGTAGTATGGCTGGCCGTTACTTTTTCGCCCATATTAAATTTATGAGCTAATGCGGCTAGGGTTTCGATAAAGCGAGATTGTTCATCATCAATTTCATCGCAATGCACATCAATCAGACGATCGTATTTTTGCGCTAATTCGAAAACATAATGAAGTGATTCAACGCCATACTCACGAGTAAATTCAAAGTGAGGGATAGCACCAATAACGTCGGCACCCAGTTGAACCGCTTCTTCTAATAACGCTTTCCCATTAGGGTAAGAAAGAATGCCTTCTTGAGGAAAAGCGACGATTTGGATATCAATCCATTCTTTCATCTCTTCTTTTACTTCAAGCATTGCTTTTAGTGCAATCAGTGTTGGGTCAGATACATCAACATGCGTACGAACATGTTGAATACCGTTAGCTATTTGCCATTTTAATGTCTGTTTCGCACGGCTTTTAACATCGTCAACAGTGAGAAGTTTCTTGCGCTCAGACCAACGTTCTATACCTTCAAAAAGGGTACCCGAGATATTCCAACTTGGTTCGCCTGCGGTTTGAGTCGTATCCAAATGAACATGGGGCTCACAGAAAGGGGCATTCGCTAATCCACCTTCAGCATCTAAAATATCCCCTGAAAAAGACAGTTCTTCATGGTTGTTAGCAATGGCTGTAAATTGACCATCTTGAATCAAGATTTGGAATAAACCTTCTTGATCTCGTAGTGCGATATTTTTAATTAATAAATCAGTCATGATAATTCTTCTATGCTATTTCTGTTTTAGACGCTGGTTCTTTATTTAAAATTGGGTTCAGCAATAAGTAACCTAATGCGCCACCTAATACGGCGTTCAAAGGAACTATTCCAGGTAGGAATTTACCTGCTGCAACACCAATAACGACGGCTATGATACCTGCCCAGTTAATGGTTTTAAACTTAGCATTATTAAAATCATGGTAGCGTTTACGGTTACGGAAGAAATCCGCAATAATTACCCCACCAATTGGTGGAATGGCTAATGATAAGAAAGTTAACCATCCAACAAAGTTGTTATATAACCATAAGGCACAAATGGTACCGATTAAACCATTCAACATTGAGACATATTTACTTGGTAATCCGGTGATATTTGAGAAACCAAGGCCTGATGCGTAAAGGGCGTTATCGTTTGTCGTCCAGATATTTAATCCTAAAACAATGATGGCAGGGATCAACAGTCCTTGTGCGATCATGACTTCAGATATATCTGATTGGCCAGTAACGGATGCGCCTGCGGCACCAAAGATAAACATAAGGGAGTTACCAATAAAGAAAGCAATCATTGTAATCGCAACGGCCCCCATTGGTTTTTTTCCAAATCGAACAAAATCAGCAGTTAATGTGCCTGCACTAATAAAAGAACCGACGACCATGGCGAGTGCGATAGAGAAGTCCATCGGTTCGGTTGGTTGAATTTTTTGTAATTCGCTAATACCACCGACGCTATCGACAGCGGTTAACACTGAGTAACCACCAAGTATTGAAATAGCAGGAACAGCAATCATTGAAAGAATCATCAAAGCTGAAATACCAAAATAGACAGTCACTGTCATTAATAGACCTGAAATTACAATCAGGGTGTTTGTATCAATACCTGTGGCTTTTTGTACTGGGATGGCAAACATGGCAACACCAACGCCAAACCAACCGACTTGGGTACCGCCAAGGAGTAAAGAAGGGAGCCAAGAACCTTTAGAACCAAATGAGAATCGAGCGAGGAGATGAGTAGAAAGGCCAGTAGAAGCCCCAATGTAACCAAGAAAAGAAGTGTATATACCGAGAATTAAATTACCAATAAGAACGGCGAGGAAAAAATCATTAAAAGAGAGTCCAGTACCAAGGGCTCCACCTGTCCACATGCTTGCCGAGAAAAAAGTAAGGCCTAGCATTACTAGGGTTAGGGATACTATGCCTTTTCTGGCCGTCTTAGGTACTGGTCCTAAGCTAAAATCATTGTCATGCGACATGTTAGATCCTCGTCGATGTTAAGTTAATTTTGATCGTAATTTTGATAAACGGACGGGAGTCTAAAGAAAATAATAGTAATGTCAATAAGGTAAATGCTTATAAATACATGTACATGTTGTTATCTATTTGATTTTAAATTACTTTTCTGTTGTTTTGTAATTATTTATTTTAACAGCTAAACGGTTGCGTAATGCAGTTTGTTGTATAAATGACAAGTTGGTTAATAAAAAACAGGGTAATGGATGGATTTTATATAAATGAGTAGGTTTTAGGATTAATCAGACGAAAATGTATCGACTATGTAATGGTTTTTTATTGAATCACGTTATTTTTTCAATAAAAAGGCCTAAAACTTTCTGTTATAAAGCGTTTAGGCCCGATTTGATGTTAGGTTGCTATTTTTATCAATTAACTGTCTGTTTTTAACGTTATTCCCAGATGATTTTTTTGTCTTTTGGCCATTGAGATGCAAAGTCGTGATATTTTTTTTCTAAAATATGGCGTTTTATCTTCAATGTCGGGGTTAATATTCCATTTTCAATCGTCCATGGTTCTTTAACCATTAGTATACCTTTGAGCTTTTCATGAGACTCTAAGCCACTATTAATTGTTTCTAAGTTTTTAAGGGCTGTTCGTTCATATCTCTTTTGATCAAAGTTAGGATAGGTATGAGGAATAGCTAAGAGAATAGGGCCAGTTAATCCCGATCCAATTAGGCACATCATTTCTAGATTACTTAAATCAAAAATACGTTTTTCAATGGGTACAGGAGCAACGAATTTCCCTTTTGCGGTTTTAAAGGTGTCTTTTTTACGACCTTGAATAGTAAGAAAACCTTCTGAATCAATTGAACCAATATCGCCAGTATGCAACCAGCCGTCTTTATTAAAACTTTCAGCAGTCGCTCCATCATTTTTGTAGTAACCGGCGAACATTCCGTCCCCTCTGACCAGTATTTCTTCGTCTTGGGCTATTTTTAATTCGACGCCAGGGCCAGCAGCTCCAACGGTACCTACTTTATCTGAGCGATAAGGGTGATTAAGAGTACTGTAGGCAAAGGTTTCAGTCATGCCCCACGCTTCGGTAATATTCAATCCAATACTTTCATACCATTTAAGTAATCCGGCAGAGACGGGAGCGGAACCACAACCAAGCACTCTGGCTTTATCTAACCCTAATCCGTCGGCTAATTTACGTTTTATGATGCCATTAATGAATGGAATTTTAAGTAAAATATTGAGTTTTTTCTGAGGTAATTTATCTTGGATTCGTTGTTGAAAGACAGTCCATAATCTCGGTACTGAAATAAATAATGTCGGTCGATGCATTTTTACGTCGTCGATAAACGTATCTAAAGATTCAGGGAAAGCGGTCTGTATTCCGCCAAAGAATGCTGATCCTAAGATATAAACGCGCTCAGTAATATGAGCGAGAGGAAGGTATGAAAAAAGACGATCATCGGGTTTCATACCTATATGGTTAATGAGATGTTTTGCTGAGGTACTAAAACCACCATAAGTCAGCATTGCACCTTTAGGCAGGCCGGAAGTGCCCGAAGTATAAACAATCGACATGAGTGTATTGTCATGATGACTTGGCCTAGACGATGAAGGTTGATGTTGTTGAACAATATCTTCAAATTGAAGTTGGCATTTCGATGCGGAATCATAATTAAAAGCGATCGTTGAAAGATAATCTAATTTTTCAATTATCTGTGTAGTCGCATCACTATTATCAAGTTTTCCTACGATTAATACTTTACTGTCACTGTGTGTTAAGCAGTGTTCAATTGTCTCTAATCCGGCAGTCGGAAAAATAGGAACGCTGACAAAATCCCCGAGCATTAACGCAAGGTCAGTAATAAACCATTCCGCACAATTTTTCGAAATCAACGCAACACGATCTTTAGGGTTAAGCCCTAAATCTTGTAATGCAGAGACTAAGCGAAGCGCTTTATCGACGACTTCTGCAAAAGTGTAATCTACAAATTCTCTATTTATGACTTGTCGTAAGAAAATTGAATTTGGTTTTTCTTCGGCCCATTGAAGTATTGCTTCATGTGGAAGCGATGGATTTTGTTTGTGATCGAATACTGACTGACTCATAGCGACATCCTAAATTAAGAGTTGTTATTTATCGTTATTGTTAATTTAATGTTAAGTAAAAGATCTTTCGAGTAAATAGTCAAATTTGGTTTGAAATAATGAGAGGTGATTTTTTAATATGCTAATAATTAAGATAGGAAAAGAGAAAACGAAAGACAAAAAAACAGAGAAAAAAGGCCGCAATGTAATAATTACGGCCTTTTAATTTTTTAGGGGGTTATAAGAGTGCTTTTAAACGATAAAGCGCTTCTAATGCCTGACGAGGAGATAAGTCATCAGGGTTTACTTTTGCTAATGCTTCTTCTACTTCACTAGGCTCTGGAATTAGAGAGAGCTGATGCTCTTGTTTTATTTGGGTGCTGGTTAGCGATTGATTTTTTGGTTGACCATTTTCAAGTTGTTGAAGCTTTTGCTTCGCTTTTTTTATTACGGCTTTTGGTACACCAGCAAGCGATGCGACAGCTAAACCGTATGATTTGTTCGCGGCGCCTTCTTGTACAGCATGCATGAAGGCAATTTCATCACCATGCTCAACGGCATCTAAATGTACATTTGCTAAACCACTAAATAAATTTGGCAGTTCAGTTAACTCGAAGTAATGGGTCGCAAATAATGTCATTGCATTAATTTTTGTCGCTAACCATTCTGCACTTGCCCATGCAAGGGATAAACCATCGTAGGTGCTTGTACCACGGCCAATTTCATCCATAAGCACTAAACTGTGTTGTGTCGCGTTATGTAAGATGTTTGCGGTTTCTGTCATTTCGACCATGAAAGTAGAACGACCAGACGCTAAATCATCAGAAGCACCAATACGAGTAAATATTCGATCTAATAAACCAATATGTGCAGAATCGGCAGGCACATAACACCCAACATGAGCCATTAGCGCAATGAGTGCCGTTTGACGCATGTAGGTGGATTTACCACCCATATTTGGTCCTGTAATGATTAACATTTTACGATCATTATTAAGGTTTATAGGGTTTGCAATGAAAGGGTCACTCATTACTTGTTCTACTACTGGATGGCGACCGCCTTCAATCTTCATTCCAATGTCTGATGATAAGGTTGGACGACAGTAGTTAAGAGTATCAGCACGTTCTGCAAGATTACTGAGTACATCTAATTCAGAAATCGCGTTAGCCATTAATTGGAGTTGTTCTAAATGAGGCAGAAGTTGATCGAACAATTCTTCCCATAATTTTTTCTCTATCGCTAAAGCTTTAGATTTTGAGCTTAGCACTTTATCTTCATGGGCTTTAAGCTCTGGAATGATGTAGCGCTCAGCATTTTTCAATGTTTGACGGCGAACATAATGTGCAGGGGCTTTATGGCTTTGCCCTTTACTGATCTGAATATAAAAACCATGAACGTTATTATAACCAACTTTCAACGTATCAATGTCGTGACGTTCACGCTCTTCTTGCTCTAATTTACTTAAGAATAGAGCGGCGCCATTAGCAAGATCTCGCCATTGATCTAATTCTTCATTATAACCGTCAGCCAATACACCACCGTCACGAATAACAACGGGTGGATTCTCTTTAACTGCTCGTTCCAATAATTCACAAATAGAATCGATAGGTTGGGCAAGAGACGCAAGTTCTAATAAATGCGTTTGTTCAAATGCCTGAGTACTTTGTGCTAGTTCAGGTAATTGCTGTAATGCATTGCGTAAACGAGCAAGATCTCTTGGACGAGCCGAACGTAAGGCTAATCGCGCTAGAATGCGTTCTACATCGCCAATTTGCTTTAATTGAGGAGAGAGTTCGGCATATAACCCATTGCTTTTTAGCTCTCCGATCGCATCAAGACGCTGATTGAGAACATCATGGGTTCTTATCGGTTGATGTAACCAGCGTTTTAATAAACGACTACCCATTGCGGTTGAAGTATGATCAAGAACTTCTGATAACGTGTGGTTGAACCCACCCGCTAAGTTTTGCGTTATTTCTAAGTTACGACGAGTTGCCGCATCTAAGATCACCGAATCGTTTTGGCGATCCATTACGATAGAGCGAATATGTGGCAAGGTAGTGCGTTGGGTATCTTTAACGTATTGAATTAAACAACCTGCGGCACATAAACCAAATTCTGCATTTTCAACACCAAAACCAACAAGATCACGAGTACCAAATTGTTGGTTTAGTTGTTGCTTTGCGGTGTCTAATTCAAATTCCCATACTGGACGACGGCGATTACCATTACGTTTTTCAAGCAGATGAACAGGTTCAAAGTCTTCACTAAATAGCAATTCTGTCGGTGAAGTTCGTTGTAGCTCAGCGAGCATTGATTCTTCGGTTGACGGTTCAGAAACTTTAAATCGACCCGAGGTGATGTCTAATGTTGCGTAACCAAATTGGCCTTTATGATGATAAATCGCTGCGATTAGGTTATCAAAACGCTCAGGAAGAAGTGCCTCATCGGTCACTGTTCCTGGGGTCACAATACGCACGACTTTTCGTTCTACTGGGCCTTTACTTGTCGCGGGGTCACCTATTTGTTCACAAATCGCAACTGACTCACCTTGTTGAACCAGTTTAGCTAAGTATCCTTCAACCGCGTGATAAGGAAGACCTGCCATTGGGATTGGTTCACCTGCGGAAGACCCACGTTTAGTTAAAGATATCTCAAGTAATTGAGACGCTCGTTTGGCATCATCATAGAAAAGCTCGTAGAAATCTCCCATGCGATAGAACAGTAGAATGTCAGGATTCTCAGACTTTAAACGTAAGTACTGTTGCATCATGGGTGTGTGTTTTTCAGTTGATTTTATTGCCACAACGAGACCTAATAATTGAAGATAAATATTTGCTGCTAGAATACGTGAATCAAGACAGCAATCAAAGATAGAATAGATAAAATTCGAATCAAGATGGAAAGAATTTAAATGGATATGATAAAAAATGCGCAACTCGCACAAAAAGTGGGAGAGTTATTAATGCAACAAGGAAAAATGATGGCGTGTTCAGAATCTTGTACTGGCGGAGGTGTTGCATTTTGTGCTACTGAAAATGCAGGCAGTTCAGCATGGTTTGAACGAGGTTTTGTGACGTACAGTAATAAAGCAAAACAAGATTCTCTTGGGGTGAACTTAGAGACTATTGGTCGTTTTGGCGCAGTGAGTGAAGAAGTCGTAAAGGAAATGGCTTTTGGCACACTAGCACACAGTGAAGCAGATATATCGGTGTCGATCAGTGGCATTGCAGGTCCAGGGGGAGCGACAGAAGGGAAACCGACTGGTACGGTTTGTTTTGGCTTTGCTGACACCACTAAGTGGCATGTAGAAACAACGGTCTATTTTACTGGTGATCGTACAGAAGTAAGACAATCTGCGATTGAATATGCATTTCTCACATTAAAGAAAAGGCTATTAGAAGCGAATTAATTCAAGTGGTTAGGATTAATTTTAGATGCCACGTTATCAAAATTAAATAAAAAATGAATCAAAGCTATAGACACTGTATGAATAGACAGTATACTACTGGTCATTAACTGATTTAGTGATCTAGAATTCTGGAGAATCAAATGGACGATAACAAGAAAAAAGCACTGGCCGCAGCATTAGGTCAAATTGAAAAACAATTTGGTAAAGGTTCAATCATGAAGTTGGGCGATAACCGCACAATGGATGTTGAAACTGTGTCTACTGGTTCTTTATCTCTTGATATTGCCCTAGGTGCTGGCGGTTTACCAATGGGACGTATCGTAGAAATTTACGGCCCTGAATCATCAGGTAAAACAACACTAACTTTAGAAGCAATTGCTCAAGCACAAAAAGCAGGAAAAACCTGTGCATTCATCGATGCGGAGCACGCACTAGACCCTATTTACGCACAAAAACTTGGCGTTGATATTGACCAATTATTATGTTCTCAACCTGATACTGGTGAGCAAGCATTAGAAATTGTTGATGCACTAGCTCGTTCTGGCGCTGTTGACGTGATTGTTGTCGATTCTGTGGCAGCTCTAACACCTAAAGCTGAAATTGAAGGCGAAATGGGCGATAGCCACATGGGTCTTCAAGCTCGTATGCTATCGCAAGCAATGCGTAAGTTAACGGGTAATCTAAAACAGTCGAACTGTATGTGTATCTTCATTAACCAAATTCGTATGAAAATTGGAGTAATGTTTGGTAACCCAGAAACAACAACGGGTGGTAATGCATTGAAGTTCTATGCTTCTGTTCGTCTTGATATTCGTCGTACTGGCGCAGTAAAAGATGGCGATGAAGTTGTTGGTAATGAGACTCGCATTAAAGTTGTTAAGAATAAAATTGCAGCGCCATTTAAACAAGCTGAAACTCAAATTCTATACGGTAAAGGGTTTAACCGTGAAGGCGAACTGATTGATTTAGGTGTTAAACATAAATTAGTCGATAAAGCAGGCGCTTGGTATAGCTACAATGGCGATAAGATCGGTCAAGGTAAAGCAAACGCATCTAAATTTATGCGCGAAAATCCAGAAATTGGCGCAGAGCTTGATAAGAAATTACGTGAAATGCTATTAACTCCAGCCGAAGATAAACCAGAAGTTGTTGAGAAAATAGAAGAAGAAAACGAAGAGTTTTAATTTTTCTGATTCTTGTTGAAATGAAAGAAAGCCAAACCTTTGTGTTTGGCTTTTTTACGTCTATGAAAAGAGACGGCTTCACTCAAAAATAGAATTATTTCTGTTTCCTTATTTGTTCGCTGTCGTTATCTGTATTTCATTTTCATTTGCGTATACAATATCCGAAATTCTGTCTTAAAAACACTGCTTGGCTTCAATGAGTACAAGAGTGAGTTAACTACGATTCAATCAGGAATATCCACATGTATATGAGCACTGACGAAGTCCGCCGTGCATTCCTTGCTTTTTTTGAAAGCAAAGGGCACCAAATTGTTGAGAGTTCTTCTCTAGTTCCAGCGAATGATCCAACTCTTTTATTTACGAATGCCGGTATGAACCAGTTTAAGGATTGTTTCCTTGGTTCTGAAAAGCGAAGCTATACTCGTGCAACTACCGCTCAGCGTTGTGTTCGTGCCGGTGGTAAACATAACGATTTAGAAAATGTTGGTTTTACTGCTCGCCACCATACTTTCTTTGAAATGCTTGGTAACTTCAGCTTTGGTGATTACTTTAAGCAAGATGCAATTAAGTATGCATGGGAATTCCTAACTGAGCGTTTAGAGCTTCCTGCGGATCGTCTGTTAGTGACAATCTACGAAACTGATGATGAAGCGTTTGAGATCTGGAATAAAGAAATGGGTATTCCAGCTGATCGTATCGTTCGTATTGGTGATAACAAAGGCGCACCTTATGCATCAGATAACTTCTGGCAAATGGGTGATACGGGTCCTTGCGGTCCTTGTACTGAGATTTTTTACGATCACGGTGAACATATTTGGGGTGGCCGTCCAGGTACACCTGAAGAAGATGGCGACCGTTTCATTGAAATCTGGAACAACGTTTTCATGCAATTCAATCGCCTAGCTGATGGCACAATGGAACCACTTCCAAAACCATCAGTAGATACAGGGATGGGTATTGAGCGTATCGCTGCAATTATGCAAGGTGTACATTCAAACTATGAAATTGATATCTTCCAAACACTAATTAAAGAAACGGCAAAAGTTGTTGGTTATGATGATCTTTCAAACCAATCTTTACGTGTAGTTGCAGACCACATCCGTTCTTGTTCTTATTTAATCGTTGATGGTGTTATGCCGTCAAACGAAGGTCGTGGCTATGTATTACGTCGTATTATTCGTCGTGCAGTACGTCACGGTAACAAGTTAGGTGCTAAAGGTTCTTACTTTTATAAGTTAGTTGGACCATTAGCTGAAATCATGGGTACGGCTGGTGAAGAGCTTAAGAAGCAACAAGCACTAGTAGAAAAAGTACTTAAGATTGAAGAAGAGAACTTCGGCCGTACGCTTGAGCGTGGCATGGTTATTTTAAACGAAGCGCTAGATAATCTAGAAGGCACCGTTCTTGACGGCGAAACCGTATTTAAACTTTATGATACTTACGGTTTCCCTGCTGACTTAACGAACGATGTTGCTCGTGAGCGTGAATTAACTATCGATGAAGATGGTTTTGAAAAAGCGATGAACGAACAACGCCAACGTGCTCGTGAAGCGGGTCAATTTGGTACTGATTATAATGCGGTTATCAAAGTTGAATCTGAAACGGTATTCCACGGTTATGATTTTACGGAAGCTAAAGCAACCGTATTAGAAATTTTCCGTGAAGGCGAAGCGGTTGAAATGCTTTCTGCTGGCGATGATGCGATTCTAATCTTAGATGTAACACCGTTCTATGCTGAATCCGGTGGTCAATCTGGTGATGCGGGTATTATTACCGTAGAAGCGGGTAAATTTGTTGTTACTGATACTCAAAAAGTAGGTAATGCGATTGGTCACCACGGTAAACTAGTGGAAGGTGTATTATCTACGGCTGATAGCGCAATGGCTCAAGTGGATGAAGAGCGTCGTACTGCGATTACTTTAAACCACTCGGCAACCCATTTATTACATGCAGCACTTCGTCAAGTACTGGGTGAGCATGTAACGCAAAAAGGGTCATTAGTTAAAGCCGAAAGTTTACGTTTTGACTTCTCTAACCTTGAAGGGGTTAAACCGGAAGAACTTCGACTTGTTGAGCGTATTGTTAACCAACAAGTACGTTTAAATCATGCAATTGAAACTGACCTTATGGACGTTGATGCGGCGAAAGAAAAAGGCGCAATGGCTCTGTTTGGTGAGAAGTATGATGATGAAGTTCGTGTACTGTCAATGGGTGAGTTTTCAACTGAGCTATGTGGTGGTATTCACGCATCAAGTACGGGTGATATAGGTCTGTTTAAAATCACGTCTGAAGGTGGCATCGCCGCAGGTATTCGTCGTATTGAAGCAGTAACTGGTGAAGCAGCATTAGATGCAATTGAATCTCAGCAGAAACTAGCGGATAAAAAGCTTCATGATGCGAGTTCAAAAACGAAGTTACTTGAAAAAGAAATCCAACAACTGAAAGATAAATTGGCTTCTCAAGCAAGTTCAGACTTAATCAGTCAAGTACAAGACATATCAGGCGTTAAAGTGTTGATCACTCAATTGGATGGTGCTGATAATAAAGCCCTTCGTGGTATGGTTGATGAACTTAAAAACCAAATTGGCAGTGGTGTTATCATGATTGGTAATGTCAGTGACGATAAAGTGGGTTTAATTGCGGGTGTGACTAAAGACCTTATTGGCCAAGTTAAAGCGGGCGAGTTAGTGAATATGGTTGCACAGCAAGTGGGTGGTAAAGGCGGCGGCCGTCCTGATATGGCTCAAGCGGGCGGTACCGATGCAAAAGCATTACCTGCAGCGTTAGCGACGGTTGAAGCTTGGTTAACTGAGCGTCTTTCATAGGGCGTATCAGTGGCATTAATCGTACAAAAGTATGGTGGAACATCAGTTGGGTCCGTTGAACGGATCCAACTTGTTTCTGACCGTATAATTTTAACGAAACAGCAAGGACACCAAGTGGTTGTTGCTGTTTCTGCTATGGCAGGAGAAACGAATCGTTTGCTAAATTTAGCGCATCAAATCAATGAGGTTCCAGAACCTCGTGAATTAGATATGTTACTTTCTGCAGGTGAACAAGTTTCTATTGCTCTTTTAGCTATATCTTTGAATCAAAAAGGCATCAAAGCGATTTCTCTGACTGCAGATCAAGCAGGAATTAAAACCAATGATGTATTTAACGATGCAACTATCGAACATATTGAAACCAGTAAACTGACCGAATGGCTTGATAAGGGTTATGTTGTCATTGTTGCTGGCTTTCAAGGTAGAGATAGTGTCGGAAATATTACAACACTCGGAAGAGGTGGATCTGATACAACGGCTGTTGCTTTAGCTGCCGCATTGAAAGCGGATGAATGTCAGATCTTTACTGATGTAGACGGTGTGTATTCTTCAGATCCCCGTTATGTATCGAATACTCGTAAATTAAAAGAAGTTTCTTTTAGTGATATGCACGCATTAGCAAAGTCTGGTGCGAAAGTATTACAGGAACATTCAGTATCTCATGCATGGAGATCTTCAGTATCATTAAGAGTTCTTTCTTCTTTTGATAATGGTGAAGGAACGCTTATTTGTGAGAAGCCTAATGACTATTTTCCAGTTACTGGGTTAGCACTAAAGCAAGACTTATACCTTGCCGAATGCACTGACATAAATGAAGAGGATAGAATTCTTCTTGCTAAAGAGTATCGAGTGTTAACTAATACTGACGATTGTTTTCAAATTGTTGTGCCAAAAGCAACTTTTTTACAATTGAAACTGGTATTTAATACAAAAATACGCAATATTAGTAGCTTATCAATTCTGACGTTAGTCGGAGATAATGTTGAAGGGATGGCAGACTCTGCTTGCAATCAACTAATGGTTAATAGTGTTGATATCTATCAATGTTATACAGAACCAAAAAGTGTGTCGGTTATCGTTATTCAAGCTGATTTACAACAAGCGGCCGAAATTTTACATAAAACGTTTGTTATTACAGAGCAATCACAAGATAATAACGTTCTGATCGCTGTTTCTTGAGCAGAGACGTTTGTGAACATAAGCGATAACGGACAATACATACATTTATTATAATACTGAGATAACTCAAGGAGCATTCGAATGCTAATTTTGACTCGCCGTGTAGGTGAAACGCTAATGATTGGTGACGAAGTAACAGTTACTGTACTTGGCGTTAAAGGCAACCAAGTACGTATCGGTGTTAACGCGCCTAAAGAAGTATCTGTACACCGTGAAGAGATTTACATGCGTATTCAAGCAGAAAAGGGAACTACTCCTGCTGCTGCACCAGGTAACTTTTAATATCGCATGAAAATAGGCTAACATTGTTGGCCTTATTTATTTTTAGTCAGCTGTTAATTTGACTGGAATAAATAGAAAATGAGAGGCACAAAACTCGTATCTCGGTTTATTTTTATCCATTTTGGTTATTTCATAGACTGTTGAACGAATTACCTTGTTTTTTACTAAGAAAGTCATTGACATATTTTTGGTAAAAAGTAATATGTGCCTCCTCAAGACGGTGAGGTGGCCGAGAGGCTGAAGGCGCTCCCCTGCTAAGGGAGTATGCGGTTTATAGCCGCATCGAGGGTTCGAATCCCTCCTTCACCGCCATCATTGATTTATGTTGATTATTTATAATCAGCATAATAAAAAAGAATTATTGTGCGCTAGTAGCTCAGCTGGATAGAGTACTTGGCTACGAACCAGGCGGTCGGAGGTTCGAATCCTTCCTGGCGCACCATTCTTTTATTGGTAAACTTATTTGCCAATAGCAGTAATTATTTTGCAGATGATTACAACAGAGTTACAAAACGGTGAGGTGGCCGAGAGGCTGAAGGCGCTCCCCTGCTAAGGGAGTATGCGGTTTATAGCCGCATCGAGGGTTCGAATCCCTCCTTCACCGCCATATTGATTTATGTTGATTATTTATAATCAGCATAATAAAAAAGAATTATTGTGCGCTAGTAGCTCAGCTGGATAGAGTACTTGGCTACGAACCAGGCGGTCGGAGGTTCGAATCCTTCCTGGCGCA
>NZ_CAWPRC010000155.1:33432-33605 GCF_963890165.1 Aliivibrio sp. SR45-2
CCATTATTTACTGCTGTAACAGTTTATCTAGAGGATAAATTGGTGCGGGAGACAATCAGAATTTATTGTGCGCTAGTAGCTCAGCTGGATAGAGTACTTGGCTACGAACCAGGCGGTCGGAGGTTCGAATCCTTCCTGGCGCACCATTATTTACTGCCGTAACAGTTTATCTA
>NZ_CAWPRC010000155.1:33705-43800 GCF_963890165.1 Aliivibrio sp. SR45-2
AGAATTTATTGTGCGCTAGTAGCTCAGCTGGATAGAGTACTTGGCTACGAACCAGGCGGTCGGAGGTTCGAATCCTTCCTGGCGCACCATTATTTACTGCCGTAACAGTTTATCTAGAGGATAAATTGGTGCGAGAGACAATCAGAATTTATTGTGCGCTAGTAGCTCAGCTGGATAGAGTACTTGGCTACGAACCAGGCGGTCGGAGGTTCGAATCCTTCCTGGCGCACCATTATTTACTGTCGTAACGGTTTATCTAGAGGATAAATTAGTTGCGAGAGACAATCAGAATTATTGTGCGCTAGTAGCTCAGCTGGATAGAGTACTTGGCTACGAACCAGGCGGTCGGAGGTTCGAATCCTTCCTGGCGCACCATTCTTTTAAAAAGCCTGATCTTTATGATCAGGCTTTTTTTATGCCTGTAATATGAGTAAGTTAAGTAATTGAGTCTATTATTAAATAGATTGAATTGTAGGTTATTATTAGGTAACTTGATTGTAATCAACTTATTTGTAAGTAAAAAATAGCAGTGTATGGATACATCTCGCTATAATATTCTTTTTTGAATATATTGTGATCGTTTCGCATTTGACAAATTTGTTGATGTCGAGATAATCATTCTTTCTTTTTAGAATAAAAGAACACAATTAATTAGTTCGCTACAACTAAATTATACATTGTCACTATCATCAAAAAGGAATAAAAGATGACAGACATTGGAAGTCTACTATGGGAAGCAGCAACGCTAATGCTAACAGGCATGGGCGTTGTATTTATATTCCTCACCATCCTCGTCTATCTAGTTCAACTTATGTCTAAGTTACTGCCTGTGGAGTTACCTCCAAAACAGGTATTGGCTGTTCAAAAAGTTCAGAATCCCGATCAAACAACAGTTCAGCCTCAAATTATAGCTGCTATTTCTGCTGCGGTTAAATTACACCGCCAAAAGAATCGATAAACTGTTTTAGGAAAATCATTACAAGGAGTTTGTAAGTATGTCTAAACCACTTTCTATCACTGATGTGGTACTTCGTGACGCCCACCAATCACTCTTCGCAACTCGTATGCGTGTTGAAGATATGCTTCCAATTGCAGAGCAGTTGGATAAAATCGGTTATTGGTCATTAGAAACTTGGGGTGGGGCAACATTTGATGCCTGTATTCGTTATTTAGGTGAAGATCCATGGGAACGTTTACGATTACTTAAAAAAGCGATGCCAAATACACCAATGCAAATGTTACTTCGTGGCCAAAACTTATTAGGTTACCGCCATTATGCTGATGACGTTGTTGAAAAATTTGTAGAGCGAGCTCACTGTAACGGTATGGATGTATTCCGTATTTTTGATGCAATGAATGACGTTAGAAACTTTCAAACAGCAGTAAAAGCAACAATTGATGTTGGTGCTCATGCTCAGGGCACTCTTTCTTACACAACAAGTCCTGTTCATAATTCAGATACATGGGTTGATTTAGCAAAACGTCTTGAAGATTTAGGCTGTCATTCTCTTTGTATTAAAGATATGTCTGGTCTACTTAAACCTTATGAAGCTGAAGAACTTATTACTCGAATTAAATCGTCTTGTGATGTACCACTTGCTTTACATAGTCACGCGACAACAGGATTATCTACCGCCACAGCCTTAAAAGCGGCAGAGGCTGGCATTGATATTTTAGATACGGCTATTTCATCCATGAGCCAAACTTACGGTCATACTCCAACTGAAACGGTTGTTGCTATGCTAGAAGGGACAGGGCGCGATACAAATCTTAACCTTGAGCAACTTGAACCAATTGCCACCTATTTCCGTGAAGTTCGTAAAAAATACGCAAAGTTTGAAGGACAAATGAAAGGCGTCGACTCTCGAATTCTCATCGCTCAAGTTCCGGGTGGGATGTTGACGAATATGGAAAGTCAGTTAAAAGAGCAAGGTGCAGCTGACAGATTAGATGAAGTGCTAATTGAGATCCCTAAAGTTCGTAAAGATCTAGGTTATATCCCATTAGTTACTCCAACGTCACAAATTGTAGGCACTCAAGCGGTAATTAATATCCTTACTGGAGAGCGTTATAAGAGTATTACAAAAGAAACTGCAGGTGTCCTGAAGGGAGAGTATGGCTCAGCGCCTGCTGCCGTTAATGCAGAGCTACAGACTCGTGTTTTAGAAGGTGCGGAGCCGATTACCTGTCGTCCTGCCGATTTATTAGCGGCCGAGTTACATACCTTAACGGATGAACTGATTGCTAAAGCAAAAGAAGATAATATCGCTTTAGCGGAAGAGCAAATTGATGATGTACTTACTTATGCTCTATTTCCTCAAGTGGGTCTTAAATTTCTTAAAAATCGTAATAATCCTGATGCCTTTGAACCTGCCCCTGGAACTGAAGTTGAATCAGCGACTAATGTTGTAAAAGCAAATACGGCTAAAGGTGGTGTTGAGGCTTATAGCGTTAAAGTTGATGGTCAAATCTATAATGTAGAAGTGGGGCCGCAAGGCGTTATTTCGTCTGTTGAACCAATATCAGCACAAACAGCACCGGTTCAATCTCCTCAACTTTCGGCAGTTGACGCGGAATCGGTTGATGCGCCATTAGCAGGAACTATCTTTAAGGTACTTGTACAAGCAGGTGCTGAAGTTGCTGAAGGTGATGTGTTACTTATACTTGAAGCGATGAAAATGGAGACAGAGATCAGAGCATCACGTAATGGTACCGTTCAAGATATTTTAACTAAAGAGGGCGATGCAGTAGCAGTTGGTACACCATTGCTTTCTCTAGCCTAAGGTAAGTAAACATGGATGGTTTATTAATATTATGGAATGAAACGGCGATTGCTAATTTTAAGTTTGAACAACTTATTATGATTTTTGTCGGTTGTGGGCTTTTATTTTTAGCAATACGTAAAGGGTTTGAGCCTTTATTGCTGTTACCTATTGGTTTTGGTGCAGTCTTAGCAAATATACCGAATGCAGGGTTTACCGATCCTGGTGGACTTTTGTATTACGTTTATTATGTCGGGATTGAAACGGGAGTCTTCCCACTTTTGATCTTTATGGGTGTAGGAGCGATGACGGACTTTGGTGCCTTAATTGCAAACCCAAAGACTCTATGGTTAGGTGCCGCGGCTCAAGTAGGTATTTTTGCTACGTTGTTCGGTGCCATATTACTTAATTTTGTGCCAGGAATGGAATTCTCATTAGCAGATGCTTCGTCAATCGCCATTATTGGTGGTGCAGATGGACCGACTGCCATTTTCTTAGCAAGTAAGCTTTCTCCTGATTTATTGGGGGCGATTGCGGTTGCTGCTTATAGTTATATGGCTCTCGTTCCAATTATCCAGCCACCGATAATGAAAGCGTTGACTACGCCGGAAGAACGTCAAATTAAGATGGCTCAATTACGTCATGTTAGTAAGGCAGAGAAAATCATTTTCCCACTTGCTGTTTTACTGATGACTATTTTGTTTTTACCTTCAGCAACGCCACTCGTTGGTATGTTCTGTTTAGGTAATTTAATGAAAGAATCAGGTGTGGTTGATCGTTTATCGAATACGGCTCAGAATGAATTGATCAATATAGTAACGATTTTCTTAGGTTTAGGGGTCGGATCAAAATTAAAAGCAGAAACGTTCCTTAATGTAGAAACGTTAGGTATTTTACTATTAGGTGCTGTTGCCTTCAGTGTGGGTACTGCTGGCGGTGTTATCATGGCTAAAATATTGAACAAGTATTCAAAAGAAGACATTAACCCATTAATTGGTGCTGCAGGTGTTTCCGCCGTGCCAATGGCGGCACGTGTTGTTAATAAAGTCGGTCTTGAGGCTAATCCTCAAAACTTTTTGTTAATGCATGCGATGGGACCGAATGTGGCTGGGGTTTTAGGTTCTGCAGTTGCTGCGGGTATTCTCTTAGCTCTTGTTGGATAGTTCCAAATAAAACTTAACAATAAAAGGGTGCAGATGCGCCCTTTTTTATTTTATGCTGTAGCAATATAAATCGTAATCAATGGAATTAATTCAGTCATGTTTGATTGGTTCAATGCAGATTCAGCATTATGGGTATTATTTAGTTCTGGGTTTTTAAGTGCTACTTTATTACCTGGGGCGTCAGAAGCCAGTTTAATTGCTACGTTAAAATTAGACAGTTTTTCAATGTGGACAGTTATTACAGTCGCAACATTAGGAAATACTTTAGGAGGGATAACAAATTATTGGCTTGGTTTGTTACTTCCTGATAAAACTTCTTCACAGAAACACGGTCATAAAGCCATAGAATGGATAAAGAAATACGGTTATTGGACGTTATTATTTAGTTGGTTACCCGTGATCGGCGACCCTTTATGCTTGGCCGCTGGGTGGTTAAGAATGAAGTTTTTACCATGCGTGATTTTAATTGGGATAGGAAAGGCTGCTCGATACGTACTGTTGTCGCTTGCCGTGAATGGGATTTTATAGGAATTAAAATGAAAAAATTACTTTGTGTATCGATTGCATTGGCTTTAGTAGGGTGCAGTAATTCAGAATTTGAAGCACCAAAAACATCAGATTTACCGCAAGGTGTAACGCTTGTAGAGCAAGTTTTACCCAAAGAAGGCTCAACGGTTATCCCATACCAAAAATATACATTAGAAAATGGGTTAACGGTTATTTTAAGTCCTGATAGTTCAGATCCTCTTGTTCATGTCGATGTCACTTACCACGTAGGATCGGCTCGTGAAGATATTGGGAAATCTGGTTTTGCACACTTTTTTGAACACATGATGTTCCAAGGTTCAGAGCATGTCGGTGATCAGCAACACTTTAAAATTATCACAGAAGCCGGTGGAACACTTAACGGCACAACGAATCGTGATCGTACGAACTATTTTGAAACGGTCCCTGCAAATCAGCTAGAAAAAATGTTGTGGTTAGAATCCGATAGAATGGGATTCTTGATTGATGCGGTATCTCAGAAAAAATTCGAAATACAACGTAGTACGGTTAAGAATGAACGAGGACAGAATTACGACAATCGTCCTTATGGCTTGATTTATGAGCGAATGGGCGAGGCATTATTTCCACAAGATCACCCTTATTCATGGCAGACGATTGGTTATGTTGAAGATCTTGACCGTGTAGATGTGAATGATTTGAAAGCATTTTTCTTACGTTGGTATGGCCCAAACAATGCGGTTATTACCATTGGTGGTGACCTAGACAGTAAGCAAACATTAGAGTGGGTAAATAAATACTTTGGTACTATTCCAAGAGGCCCTGAAGTTGAGAACGCACCAAAACAACCAGTGACGTTAACGGAAGATCGTTTTATTACATTGGAAGATCGAATTCAACAGCCAATGGTTATGATTGGGTGGCCAACGACGTATCGAGGTGAAGAAACAGAGGCAAGTCTTGATATGCTTGCGACTTTACTGGGTAATGGTAAAACGAGTTTAATGTATCAAGAGCTAGTCAAAACAGGTAAAGCGGTCGATGCCGGCGCTTTTCATGATTGTGCTGAATTGTCTTGCACCATGTATGTTTATGCAATGACGGACTCTAGTGATAAAAACGATTTAGCAACGGCTTATCAAGAGGTCATGGATGTTCTGGATAAATTTGAAAAAGAGGGAGTATCGCAAGAAGATCTCGCTGAAGTTCAAGGAAGTGCAGAAGCAGGAGCAATATTTGGATTGCAATCAGTTTCAGGAAAAGTCTCTCAATTAGCATCAAATGAAACTTTTTATGGTAATCCTAACCAATTAGAAGCGCAGCTCGCAGAATTGAAAGCCGTGACTCCTGATAAAGTATCGCAAGCATTTGATACTTACATTGCAAATAAATATAAAGTGACGCTGAGTGTAGTACCAAAAGGTAAAACACAGCTTCAAGTTAGAAAACCAAACTTTATTACTCCTAAACGAGATCTTCCTGAGTATCAAAAAATTGATGAAAACAGCTTAGATGTACGTAAAGCCGTCGATAATTTTGATCGTTCAGTGATGCCTCAACCATCAAAAGCTGTGACAGCAAAAACACCTGATATTTATCGAGCTAAATTAGCCAATGGCATTGAAGTGTTGGGATCGGAAGCAATCGAAACACCTACAGTGCAGTTACAAATATCAATACCTGCTGGTAACCGCTATGTTTCCCGAGGAAAAGAAGGGTTAGCATCACTGACGGCTTCTATGATGGAAGAAGGTACGGTTAAATCTAGTTCAGAAGATATTCAAAAGAGACTGGATAAATTGGGCAGCAGCATCTCTTTTAATTCTGGTAGCTATACCACTGCGATATCAATTTCATCATTGACTAAAAATCTAGATGAAACGCTTAGTATAGTGAATGAAATGCTATTTTCTCCGGCATTTAAACAGTCTGATTTTGATCGTTTACAGAAGCAAGCAATCGAAGGTTTAGTTTACGATCATCAAAAACCAGCATGGTTAGCATCACAAGCAACACGCGAAGTTCTCTTTAAAGGCACCATATTTGATCGCTCCCCTGATGGAACGATGGAATCGGTGAAAAGTTTGACGTTATCTGATGTTAAGGCGTTCTATAAGAAACGCTACACTCCGATTGGTACTCAAGTTGTGTCGGTTGGTGATGTGCAAAAATCAGACTTAATCTCTAAGCTCTCTTTTCTATCTACATGGGAAGGTTCAGCACCAAGTTTGTTAGCTCCGCAGCAATTACCTACGCTAGCGGGACAAAAAATATATTTAATTGATAAGCCGAACGCTCCGCAAAGTGTGGTTCGTTTTGTTCGCCAAGGCATTCCATTTGATGCAACTGGTGAATTGTATCAAACACAACTTGCTAATTTTAACTTAGCGGGCAACTTCAATAGCCGAATCAATCAGAATTTGCGTGAAGATAAAGGCTATACCTATGGCGCAGGTGGTTATTTAATGGGGAATAAAGAAGTCGGCATGGCTATCTTTTATGCTCAAGTTCGAGCTGATGTGACTCTTGAATCGATCAAAGAATTTATTTCTGAAATGGATAAATATAAGAACGATGGAATGACAATGGATGAACTAAACTTTATGCGTTTAGCGGTTGGTCAACAAGATGCATTGAAATACGAAACACCAAGCCAAAAAGCGAATCTTCTAGGTAAAATATTAACCTATTCATTAGATGAAGATTTTATTGATGAGCAAAATACATTAATTGCGACATTAGGTAGAGAGGATTTGAATGCGTTGGCTTCTAAGTGGTTTGACCAAACTCAATATCAAATTATTGTGGTTGGAGATGCTAAGTCATTAACCCCTAAATTAAAAACGTTAGGTTTACCAATCGAATCTATCACGGTGAATAAATAGTATTTAATATGCAGCAGTCATTATTAATACTAATTACTGCTCTTTTTTTATTATTCAAACACTAGTAAAATTTGCTACTATCCTAGGATAAAGATCTTAGATCTACCTCAATAGCGAGAATGTATTTTGACCGAATTTACTAACCGATTACAGAAAGTCGCGTCTAATCCCAAAGCCTTTAAAAATACTGGCCGTGGTATTGAAAGAGAAACACTTCGTTTTACTCTTGATGCTGCACTGTCTTCAAAACCACATCCAGCAGGCGTAGGTTCAGCACTCACTCACAAATACATTACAACGGATTTTGCTGAGTCATTATTAGAATTTATTACGCCGGTATCTCATGATGTTAAAACGGTATTAAAGCAATTAGAAGATGTGCATCATTACACGGTCTCTCATATGGGAGAGGAAAAATTGTGGCCGCTGTCTATGCCATGTTTTGTGAGCAAAGATGATGACATTACTTTAGCGCAGTATGGTAAATCTAATGTTGGTCAATTAAAAACGACTTACCGTGAAGGTTTAAAGCGCCGTTATGGCAGTGTGATGCAGGTCATTTCTGGTGTTCATTTTAACTTTTCTTTTTCGAATGAATTTTGGGACGAATTACTGGGTGAGCAAACTGAAAAAGATCGTCAAGATTCAGTATCTGATGCTTATTTTGGGTTGATCCGTAATTACTACCGCTTTGGGTGGTTGATCCCTTATTTCTTTGGTGCTTCTCCTGCATTGTGTGGTTCTTTTATTCAAGGTAGAGAAACGACAATGAATTTTGAATCACTAGGTAAAACATTGTATTTACCTTATGCAACATCATTAAGATTAAGCGATCTTGGTTATACAAATGATGCTCAAAGTGATTTGAAAATCAGTTTAAATAGTATCGATGAATATATTGAAGGCTTGAATAAAGCGATTCGCACTCCATCGGAAGAGTTTGCAAAAATAGGTTTAAAAGAGGGTGATAAACACATCCAATTAAATGCGAATGTGTTGCAGATTGAAAATGAATTGTATGCTCCAATTCGCCCTAAGCGTGTCGCTAAACCAGGTGAAAAGCCTTCAGAAGCATTAGAGCGTTCGGGGATTGAATATATAGAAGTTCGATCTTTAGATGTAAACCCATTTAGCCCTATTGGTGTAGATGAAGATCAAGTTCGATTCTTAGACCTTTTCTTAACATGGTCTGTACTCACTGATTCTGCTCCTATGGATGATAGTGAAATGGCGTGTTGGAAAGACAATTGGAATAAGATTGTTGAACTGGGACGTAAGCCTGGGTTAGAGCTTCAAATTGGTTGCCAAGGGGAGCGTTTAACTCAGAAAGCATGGGCTGAACGAGTTTTTGATGATCTATTCACAATAGCTAAAAAAATGGATGCCGTTAATGGTGATGATGCATACCAACAAACTCATCAACGACTAAGTGCGATGATAGATAATCCAGAGTTAACTATTTCAGGTCGTCTACTTGCTGAAACGAAGAAGGCTGGTGGTATTGGTATTATTGGTTGTAAATTGGCAATACAACATCGCCAAGCGCATTTAGATCATAAATACAGCTTCTATACTAAAGATGAGTTGGATGCAGAGGTAGAGCGTTCTGTTCTGGCTCAGAAAGAAATTGAGGCCAGTGATACAATGCCTTTTTCAGAGTATTTAGATGATTATTTCAATTATTTGAAATAAAACAAATATCGTATAACAAGCACTGTTATCCTAAATGAATAGCAGTGCTTTTTTATTGAGTAAAAAATGAATTATAAATTTTCACTAATTATTGTCGCCTTAGTTTCGTTATCTGGTTGTGCTACGGCGCCGCCGACAAAGCAGGATAACCTTTGCGAGATCTTTCGAGAGAAAGGCGGATGGTATGATGATGCTAAAGACATGAATGAAGAATACGGCACTCCAATTAATGTTGCTATGGCTATCATGAAGCAAGAGAGTAGCTTTCGCTCAGATGTCCGTCCACCAAGAACAAAATTGTTAGGGTTTATACCTTGGAGTCGTCCTAGTTCTGCTTATGGTTATGCACAAGCTCAAGACCCTGTATGGGGCGAGTATGAAGATGAAACCGGTGGGGGATCTCGCAGTAGTTTTGATGATGCGATAATGTTTATAGGTTGGTATACTGACGGAAGCCAAAAGCAACTAGGTATCTCAAAGTGGGATCCTTACAATCAATATTTAGCTTATCACGAGGGTCGCGGCGGCTATAAGCGCAAAAGCTACCAAAAGAAACCTCAATTGATTAAAATTGCCCGTAGGGTTGAATCTCAAGCAAAAACGTATGGTTGGCAATTAAAACAATGTAAAGTTGAGCTTGAAAGACAAAGTAGTTGGTGGTGGTAAGTCACCGCTATCCATAAATTAAAGGAATAAATTATGCCATTATTAGACAGTTTTACTGTAGATCATACCCGTATGGAAGCACCCGCGGTACGTGTTGCAAAGAAAATGCAAACGCCTAAAGGTGATACTATCACCGTATTTGATTTACGCTTTACTGCACCAAATAAAGATATTTTATCTGAAAAAGGCATTCACACATTAGAGCATCTATATGCAGGGTTCATGCGTAATCATTTGAATGGTACGGATGTAGAAATTATTGATATTTCACCAATGGGATGTCGTACTGGTTTTTACATGAGCTTAATTGGTACACCTGTAGAACAAACGGTTGCTAACGCTTGGATTGCATCAATGGAAGATGTTCTTAATGTTGAAGATCAGAATAAAATACCTGAATTAAATGAATATCAATGTGGTACA
>NZ_CAWPRC010000156.1:0-41429 GCF_963890165.1 Aliivibrio sp. SR45-2
CATCAATTACGCTTTCGAAAGCATTATCTCAACAATGTAGGGTTGAAATCATAACCCCTCACCCAACCGCAAAACAGATGGCTTACGCGATGTCATTGCCTCAAGATGCCGCCCCTGATAATGCGTTGGGGCAACTTTTTACACAACGTGCGGTTGTTCATTGCAAAGTAGATATGAATCCAAAAGGTGAAGTGAGTGAATAAAATGATAAGTTCAAAAATGTCCAAACAGGCAATGAAACCGGTTATCAATATCTTAGTTTTTATTACGGTAAGTATTATTGCTCTGGATGTTTTATGGCAGGAGTGGCCTTCTTTGGTGATAACAAGTATTAATATGCAACGAGATATTTATGCTGAATTAAGTGATCTTCTTTATGAAGCAAAGGCTGATAATGTAGCTTCAGGGGTCATGTTAATTGGCTTAAGTTTTTTATATGGGATGTTTCATTCATTAGGTCCCGGACATGGAAAGATGATCGTAACGACTTATCTGGTCACTCATCCAACAAAGGTGAACACCAGTTTACTTTTAACCTTATTATCCTCAGTGGTGCAGGCGCTTGTCGCGGTTACTTTAGTCTCTGTGCTTCTGGTTTTATTTAAAGCGTCAATGCATGAAGTCAATGCGCAAGCAGACCAATTCATTAGATTGAGTTTTTATATTGTGTTGATTCTTGGTGGCTTAATTGTGATTCGATCATTAAAGCAATTATGGCGTTCTTTGAACAACCCAAAAGAAGGGGGATTTAAAATAAAAGGGGCAGTGAGGATCAGGCCGTCTTCTTTATTGAACAATCAAAATATAAATAATACCGCGGTCTCTTCTTGTTCATGCGGTCATAAACATTTTGCTACTGCAGATGAAATGAACCGTGCTTCTTCTGTGAGAGAATACATCGGTATTATTATTAGCATCGGCATGCGGCCTTGTACTGGGGCTATAATGGTCTTACTTTTTGCTAATATGATTAATATTTATTGGCTTGGGGTGATAAGTGCTTTTGTTATGGCGATAGGCACTGCACTGACAACATCAACGATCGCTGTGATGACGATTACTGGAAAGAAAGTCGTGCAGCGTTATTTAAAAGTAGCGAGTAAAAGTGCATCACGTGTAACTCGGGCTCATTCACTGTTGCAGCTAAGTGGGGGGATTGTCTTAATGATTTTTGGATTGCTGTTACTTAACTCTCAAGTGCTTGGGATGTCGCCAATATTTAAGGTGTAATGGGAATAAAAGAGGCCGAATTATCAGCCTCTTTTATTGTGCCCACTTACTGTTTTATCGCGGTCACATTTTCATTGTTACACGTATTTTTATCTGTATTTTCAATGATGCTTTCTGCGTTTTGGGTTAAATCATCATAATGGCAAGATTGATCTCGTCCTCTTCCTTTTGCTTCATAAAGAGCAATATCAGCCAATTTAGTTAAGTCATCGGCTTGCAGGCCATTCGCAGGGTAAGTTGAGATACCAATAGAGACGCTTAACTTGCCAAGAGATAAATCTTTGATGGCTAGATGTAAATCACTGACTGATCGACATAAGCTGTTAGCAACCTTGATTGCCGCTTCAGCACTGGTATTGGGTAAGATAATCGCGAGTTCTTCGCCACCAAGACGACAAATCGTATCTTCTCCACGCATGGTACTAAGCAGTAAGGAACCAATGGTTTTCAGCACGTAATCACCAGCGTCATGCCCGTAATTATCATTAAATCGTTTAAAATGGTCTAAATCGAGCATTAATAACGACATTTCTTGTTTGTGTCGATTAGATCGCATCAATTCTTGATTAATGGTTTCTTCGTAATAACGGCGATTATATAGCCCTGTTAATGGGTCACTGATTGCTTGTTCTCGAAGCTTTTCTTGTAAGTTGAGATTAGCAAGTGCAAGGCCCAAATGTTCTGCGACTGTAAATGCCAGTTTTTGAGTTTTTTCTTCAATGTCTTTATTTGGACCAAGATAAAGATGCATCATTCCTATTGTATTACCATGAGCAATCAATGGGATACATAGGGTTTGATCAGTACCGGTGGCCGCCATATGTGAACAAGGAAGTGTGGTGTATTTATCATTAGCTAGGTGGAATTTGCCTTTTCGTAATGCCCAGCACTCTTCAGGAGCATAGGTTTTACTTCCTGGCCATGAGCCACCCCAATCCAATTTAACTAATAATTGATTGCGTGATGAGCGGATGAGAGAAACAACGCCATTTACGTCGCCTAAAATACGAGGAAGAATATCTTCAACCACCATTTGAGCTTCAGTAATTGAATTACAAGCAGCAAGCATGTTGGCAAGGCGATGAAGCAATTCAATTTCTTGCGTGCTCTGTTCGATGCGTTCTTCTTGTTGGTCTTGCTCATTCTTAACTTGCTGATGAATCAGTTTGTTACTTAACAAGGAAGAGCCAATAACCAATACAATGTTAATTCCCATCAAAACAATGAGAATATTCATTAACTCTTCAACCATGGCATCTATTCGAGTTAATGGTGTTGCCGCTCGAAGAATGTAAGTTTGCCCTTGGTATTCAAATGATTTCGCTGAATAGAGTAAATTTTTAAAGCGAGAGGTACTAAAACGAGTCGTTGTGCCGTACGAACCATCTTTGGCATCAATAACTTCTTGTCGATTTAAATGGTTTTCAAGTGCTAACACTGAGGCTAAAGAAATATCGCTATCCGCAATTGGAGTACCGTCTTCTTTTATTAGAGTAATGTGGTCTTCTTTTGCTACTTCAACTTGTGTTTTGAAATAGATATCGAGCTGAACAGGATCATCAAAAGAGATTTGGTCTTCATTAATTTCTTTGATGGTTCTTGTGATTTCATTTGATAATCCCCCTTCAACTTTCTTTTCTAGCCAATCCGAAAGTGTTGAATTAAAAACGAAAAGCCCAATAAACATAGAAATAACCATGCTAATTATCGGGAAGTATAGCCATTTTTTACTGATGGTATTTTTTTTCATTGGACTGCCAAAAATTAATCGTCTGTTGTTCTGTTTGATGTAAATGCAAGAGTATCTGATGCTCATTAAATTTAATAGTGTTATTTGTTAGTAACGTATTAGATAAATTGACATTATACTTTTGTAAAGCAAGATACAGACCAGAGTTTTAATTTTGGTAGTGGTTTAGCGTTGTTGATACTCGATATATTAATTTTGTTTAAATAATGGAAGGTAAATCGTAATTTTAGCACCGCCTAAATGTGATCTCGAAATGTTGAGTTTTCCGCGATAACTATGAATGACTTCTTGTACGATATTGAGACCGAGTCCTGTCCCTTTTACCGATTCATCCAGTCGTATACCTCTTTTTAGTACTTCTTTGAATTTATTTTCGGGAATACCAAGGCCATCATCTTCAATATTTATTTCAACAAAATCATCCACAATATTAGCCGTGATACGAATAATTGATGTCGCCCATTTGTACCCGTTTTCAAGTAGGTTTCCTAAAATTTCATCTAAATCCGTTTGTTCAACATTGACTAAAAGATCGTAGTCTATTTCGTTAATAACGAGAATAGAGTGTTGGCTGTACAGTTTATCAAAGGCAATAGACATGCTATCAATACGCTTAGAGGGAGAGCTATTGGCTGATAGAATGTGTTTTGAGCCAGCCATACGTGCTCGATTTAAGTGGTAATCAATATGATGTTGTAAGTCATATAACGCGGGCTCAAAGTGTTTCTTTTTTTCTTCTGGCAGTGTTTCTGTTTCATTTTTTAAAATGGACAATGGTGTTTTTAAAGCATGAGAAAGATTTCCTGCATGATGACGAGCACGATCTAATAATTCTTGATAGTGGAAAACGAGTGCATTGAGATCAGTCACGAGTGGTTGGATCTCGTTAGGGTAATATTGCTTTAAAGCGTTTTGTTCTCCATCACGAAGTTTTTGCAACTCGGTTTGCAGCTTAGATAAAGGCTTTAAAGACCATTTTACCTGAAAACTGATTAAGGTAAATACGCCAATAAATAAGAGGCTTAATAATAGCCATATTCGTTGCATTACCTGCTCAATGGTTGAAGACAGTGGGGCTTTATCAATGCCAACAATGATGGAGACCGGGCCTTTTACATCAAATAAAGAAATTGATTTTTTAATCGTGATCAGTTCTTCATTATTAGGTCCAAGGTAATGGTGTTTTTTTTCTTGTAAGGAACTGTCCCATAAAGAGCGAGATCGTAAGGTTTGCTTTTTACTTTCGGCATACCAATAGAGTCCACTGTAGGGACGCTTAAATCGAGGATCAGATAATTGACCGGACTGAACTAATTTTCCGTTACTGTCGACTTCTAAATTCGCAATGATTTCATCCATTGAATGACTGAGTGTCTTTTTTATATCTGTGGTTAAGTAGTCATTTATTAAATAAGGGATCAATAATCCAGCACTGACAAGCATCAGGCTTAACCATAAGGTAGTCGTTAACAATAAGCGATTTTTTAAACTTAAATGCTTGAAGTTACTTTTGTTATTCGGCATTAAGTTGGTACCCAAGTCCACGCACTGTTTTTATTACGGAAGGCGATAATTTTCTTCGAATTCGTCCAATAAACACTTCAATAGTATTTGAATCGCGATCAAAATCTTGTTTGTAGATATGTTCGACTAATTCCGTTCGAGAAATGACTTTTTCTTTGTTATGCATAAAGTAAGCAACAACTTTATATTCTAATGCGGTTAATTCGATAGTTTCACCACACCAAACAATTTTAGAAGAACACGTATCTAAGCTTAAATTACCGATTTTTAATACTGAAGAGGCACTGCCTGAAGCGCGGCGAAGTTGAACGCGTAAGCGGGCGATTAACTCTGGTAATTCAAAGGGTTTCGTTACGTAATCGTCAGCCCCTGCATTAAGGCCATCAATGCGTTGAGTTAACGTATCACGAGCACTTAAAATAATGACAGGAATATTGACTGATTCATCTCTTAAGCCTTTAAGTACCGTCAACCCATCCAATTTAGGTAAACCTAGATCGAGAACAATGGCATCCCAAGATTCTGACGTTGCACGGTATAATGCATCAATACCATCTTGAGAAAGCTCTGGTGTCCAGTTATTTGCTTCGAGAGCGTCAATAATTTGTTGACCTAAACGTTGGTCATCTTCAACAACTAAAATTTTCATATTATTATTTTATAACCTTTTGTAGATGACGGCCTTTAAGCTCTAGCATTTGAAGAGAAGACGCGTTGTATTCAACTTTTATGATCTGATTTTCGTAGATAAGTTTTAGTTCATAAGTCCATTCATCATCGTCTTCTTCTAACTCAACTTTTATGATTCTGCCATAAAGGTCTTGGTTTACTGTCTGATAAAGAGCAGAGAAAGGCTTAATAAGGCCTTGTTCTACAGCCATGATAATTTCATCACGGTCTTCATCAAACTCAATGGTTGTATTGAGAGGGAGGGTAATATCTTGAACTGCGGGAATTGCATGATCTTGAGCAAAGCTCAATGGCGATAAACACATTGAGAGGCTAAATATAAGTATAGCTAATGGCTGACGAGTAAACATAAATACGCACTCTAAAAATTAAACTACAGGCAGTATAAATTATTAAACATGAACGTAAAATGAATCCTGCAGGTAATCAGTGAGAGAAGGGATAAGAAATAGAATAATGTCTATCTCTTATTCGCAATTTTAAGAGGTGCGTTTTTTCTGAACATAACTAATAATAAATTTTGCAACGATTGGAAATAAACCAAGAAGAGCAAGAGAGCCGAGTATATTTGGTGATATTAACCCTGATAGTGAGGTTATTTCAGCTAATTGAGTTCCGGCATTTAAAAATACCATGGTTCCGGGCAGCATGCCTAATTGACTAAATAAGTAAAACCGAGCGGCGGTTAGTTTTGTTAATCCCATGACTAAATTAATAAGAAAGAATGGAAATATAGGAATTAAACGAAGAGTCAGTAAGTAAAAAGCGCCATCTTTTTCAATACCTTGATTGATGGAAATTAATTTGTCCCCAAATTTACGATCAACCCATTCTCTTAATAAATAACGGCTGCTTAGGAAGGCAATAGTAGCACCAATGGAACTGGCAAAAGAAACCAACAATAAGCTCCACCAAAAACCAAATAAGGCCGCACCAAGCAATGTGACTACTGCGGCGCCTGGTATTGATAATGCAGTGACGGTAATGTAACCAAAGAAATAAAGGGTGCTATAAAAGAAAAGGTTTTCTTGGATGTCACTTTGAAGGGCTTGATGGTATGCCTTAGCCTGCTCTAGAGTAAATAGATGACCAAAGTTAAAAAAGATAACAGCAAAGGCTGTAAGAAGAGTGATTAATAAGAGTAATTTTTTATTCATAATTCATTTCCTAGCCTTATGTTGTCTTTAATTTATACAGGTAAAGACAACATAAGAGTAGGGCGAATGTAAAATAAATGTAGGAAAATGTATTTAAAGTTGTTTTCTTAATTCATTTCTAATATCAGTAGAGATAACAGACCAGTGAGTACCTTTAATCGCTCCTTCAAGCGACCACAGTAATTCGTCACTAACAGAACTTGAATGAGTCTGTTGAATCGCTTTATAAGCGTTTACAGATCCCGTCTCCATTAGTTCTTTTACGGTCGTTATTCCTGCTTTTTTCAGCATTCTCTCTGTCGCTAATCTTAGATTGGGTAAATCCTTAATTCGAGAGGGACCTGCTGTTTTTTGTTTTTCTTTGTCTTTTTTAGCAACATCTAAAGCAACAACAGCTTGAATTAGGATTGAATCAGGTTCATCCCAACATTCAGGTGAAATAGCAAAATATTTAGTTACCACGGGGAAACCACGTTTTTTATAAACGTAAGGTTCAAAACCTTGGTCTTTAAATAAATTAATAGTGTTATCGCTTGCTCGCAAATGCAGTCTGTCCTGAACAACAAGTGCAAACATTGTGTCATCAATAAAAACACCAAAGCCGCCAAACATGGAGCGTGAAGTGATTTTTCCTAGAGAGGAAAGTAATCGAAGTGAATCTTTTAGTATTGGTTTATCCATTGCAATAATTCTCGGTTAGTAAGTCTATGTCACTAAACAACTGAGCCCGAGGAAATAGTAGCAAGTTCAAAACCACACATTGTTATTTCTAAGTAAAAATTAACAATGTGCAGATATAAATACCTGCCATCGGCAACCCCGCTACCTTATATAAATACGTAGGCCGGAAGCTTTGCGTCCTGAGCTTTCGCACAGTTTGCCCTGTTCGTGACAGTTAAGATGATATAGTAATCAATAAGATGAAATGTTGTCCACTTGTAAGTTATGTGACATTGGTTCAGAAAATAGGAATGATTTTCTGTTATGCCAGTTCAAGTTTTAAATAAATAAATATTTTTTCACTTGCATATTTATGATTAATGCATCACTCATTGTTACAACTTATGGACACTTTTCCGAGTTACCACTTCTGGATGCATTTCAAAAATGCGTCTTTCATGGTGCTTATCTTTAATTCGTTCCAACAATATTTCAACGGCTGTCTTACCAACGCGACGTTTAGGTTGGTGAATCGTCGTCAATGGTGGAGAGAAATATGCAGAAAGTTCAATATTATCGTAACCAATGATTGAGATATCTTCAGGTACACGTAAGCCAGTTTGTTGAATTTTGCTGATAGCCGCTAATGCCATAATGTCGTTAAAACAAAATAATGCAGTTGGTTTATCTTCCATCTGTAGCATTTTTTCAACAGATTTAGAGGCAGAAGAACACTCGAAATCACCTTCAAATATCCAATCTGGATTTGACGTTAAATTTGCTTCAGATAAAGCTCTGTAGAAACCATGAATTCGTTCTTTACAGGTTGCTTTATCAAGCTGACCGGTAACACAGCCAATTTTTGTGTGTCCATTTTCAATCAGGTGTTTTGTTGCTAAATAACCACCTTCTTCAGAATTATCAATAATTTTGTCGGTATGAGGGCTATCTGGACCCCAGTCCATGATTACCATTGGTAATTCTGTGTTTTTTTCAAGTTGTGCTAATAACTGTTCATTTAGATCAGAACACATAACTAATAAGCCATCGACACGTTTTTCTGCCAGCATACGAAGGTAGTGCTTTTGTTTATCTAGATCACCTTCGGTATTACACATAAATAATGTGTAACCTTGCTTGTAACAGTAGTTCTCAACACCGTGCATCATTTCGGCAAAAAATGGATTAAAAGACTGGGTAACTAGCATGCCGATAGTTCGAGTTGTGTTGCACTTTAAACTACGAGCAACGGCACTCGGTGCATAGTTTAGTTCTTCAACGGCTTCCCATACTCGTTTTTGAGTTGCTTCTGCAACAAATCGAGTTTTGTTAATTACATGAGAAACGGTGGTTGTCGAAACAGAAGCAAGTTTCGCAACGTCTTTAATGGTAGCCATATTAAAAGCCTTAATTTATTAAGGGGCTATTTATGTTCCAACAATAGTGTCAAAGTCTCTCTTTATTTTTTAATAAAGATTGTTGGAAGGTAAATAGGCCCTGTGAGTATATTACCAATAGTAGATTAGAGAATAATCTAGGTGGTATAAATGAAAAAAACCGCGATAAATGCGGTTTTCATTGATATTCAAATTTTATCGTTTGCGTTCACATTTTATCTATAAAGCGTAGCGCAAACAATTGCTGATTTAATAAATTTTAATAGTCGTTTTGATATATATCACACTATTGTTAACTTATCTTACCAGTTGTACATGCTTTTGTTATTCGCCCGCTAGGAATTTCACATCCAATTCTAAGAACGTAACAAGGAAGTGAGTAACGGTAGCATAGAAGCCAAATGTATCTCGTTCAGAACAAAGTTGGTTAAAACGTGGCGCCCAAGATAATAACTGCTCGTTAATAAATTGCAGTTGTGCGGCCATGAATTGCTCGAATTCTGGTTCCGTTGTTTGCTGATTCGTCATGACAATTAGATTGCCTAAGAAATCTAACTCAATAGCAATGTGATCTGCAGGTTCATTGAATTCAGCTTTTTGAGTGATGTTGTATTTTTCTAATAAATCACGCATATCTTGTGCCGGTTTCGCATTAAGAAGGCGTGATTTATCTAAATACATTGAAGCATAAGGAAGCGCACTGTTCTTATCAGAGCCTAAGAACGCTTCACAGAAGTCAGCCGATAGTTCAAGCTGTGCATCTTCGCGTGTTTGTAATTCATTCAATTTTGTTACAATCGAAGAAATAGAGTCGGTTAGCTCTGGAGTTTCAGAAAGGTTCGTTAAAAAGGTACGAATCTCAAAACTGTTATACTGCTCTAATTGCTCTTTAGTTAGCTCGTGTGCAAATAGGCTAGATAACCACCAATAAATTTCAGCACGTTGTTCATTAAATGCATTTAGTTCGTTCATGTAAAATAAGCTCCAAAAAATTGACTAAATAATTGTACGGCATAAGTGTGAAAAGGAATAGCACCTATCATTAACAGGGTGTATAAAGATATTAGCAAAGATTAATACGCGACAAGATTTGTTCTGAATCAAATAATATACAGAAATATCAATTGAGAATTGGCATTATTACAATATATGAATAGAATGTAATAAGAACCATCCTAATAACCATAAAAAAAAGAGAAAATTATGAGCTATCACATTTTAGTTGTTGAAGACGAAGTGGTAACTCGCTCTAAGCTTGTAGGCTATTTTGAAGCCGAGGGATATCAAGTGAGCGAGGCTGAAACGGGCGCAGAAATGCGAACTGTTTTGGCTGAACAAAAAGTTGATTTAATTATGCTTGATATAAACCTACCAGGAGAGGATGGTTTATTATTGGCGCGTGAATTACGCAGCCAGTCTAATATTGGTATTATTTTAGTTACAGGACGAACTGATAGTATTGACCGCATCGTAGGTTTAGAGATGGGTGCGGATGATTACGTAACAAAACCTGTGGAGTTACGTGAGCTTTTAGTCCGAGTTAAAAATCTATTTTGGCGTATGTCATTAGCAAATGAACCCGTAGAATTAGATGAATCAAATTTAATTCGTTTCGGGGAATGGACGTTTGATATTCAACGTCGTGCTTTATCGAACAATGGTGAGCCAGTTAAGTTAACGAAAGCCGAATATGAGCTATTAGTTGCTTTGTCGTCTTATCCGAACACGGTATTATCACGTGAACGTATTTTAAATATGATCAGCCACCGTGTTGATGCGCCAAATGACAGAACGATTGACGTTTTGATCAGGCGAATGCGTGCCAAAATGGAAGTGGATCCAAAAAATCCTCAAATATTTGTTACTGTTCATGGTGAAGGGTACATGTTTGCTGGTGATTGATTTTAGTTTAATCATCGATAAAAAAGATAATGTTAAAGCCGCTCTTATTTGAGCGGCTTTTTTTATACCTATAATGCAATCGTTATAATTAATCGTGAACTCATTGTAAATACTGATTTAATTGTTGTTATGTAGTAGGATTCGAAAAAAGTGCACATGCACTTTGTCTATTCATATAATAAAAATAGGTTCAGAATGAAACAATATTTTAAGATGGCAATAATTGCTACGGCATTGTCTAGTGTGGTTGGTTGTCAAAGTACGAATAATACGGAGACTTCGGTAGCTGTAGAAAAAAACAGATCCGTATCATCAGTATCAACATTTGATGTATTACAAAAACAATACACTTTAGACAAAGCAACGTTTGATTCTGTTGAGCAGTTTAGACTTTACTCTGAGCCAACTTACAACATAATGACCGAATCATGGAATGATGCTAAAGAGATTTATTTAGAGGTAGAAAAAGAACCAGGATTAATTAATGAAGAATATTCGATGTTTTCTTCTGGATCTTATGCCGCTAAATACAGCGAATACATAACGAAAGCAGATGCAGAGCTTGGTAAGCTTAAAGGGTATAAAGAGCAAGCCGATGTTGTTCTTTCCGATGCGATATCACAAATGGATTACATGACCTCTATTGATGTAAATGCTTATTATCCTGCTGAGTTTGCATCTCTAAATTCGCAATATAAAACGTTATTTATTACGGTGATTGAAGACGATATTGCAGAAGCTCAAACTGAGCAAGCTTCTTTTTTAACGAATGCAAAAGCGATTGAAATAGATACAACGTTAAAGATTTATGTTTATCCTCTTGAAAAAGAATTTAATCAACTCTCTCAAAAAGGGTTTAAAACCATCGCGCCTATTAGTTACGGCCAAGCGAAAGCCGAATTAGATAAAACTCAGAAAGCAGTTCAAGCGAATAACCGCGATGAAGCGCTAATTAGCAGTGCTGTAAATCGTACTGTTTTTCAATTAGATCATCTTAAAAATATGGCGGCTGAAGTAAAATTATTGCAGGCGGTTAAAAATGGTCAATTTGAACAGCCAGTATTAGAGTTTGAAAATAAATTATTATCAATATCTCAGGCGATTAACGGGAACGATTACCGCGATCAACCATTAAGAACTCAAACAACGTCTATTTTAGATTCGGTGCAGCAAATGCACGAAGCAAATAATACCGTTGTGTTAGAGAAGAAAATACAAGAACTCAGTGCACAAATTAAAAGCCAAGCGCTTACCATTGAGAACCAAACTGAAGACCGTTCTGGTGTGCAAAAACAAGTATTAGTACTAACGCAGCAATTAGAGCGTAACGATAATTTAATTAAAAACCTAAATGATGTGATTGCATCGTTTAAAGAGAAAGAACAAGCGACTGAAAAAGTGGCCGAAGAGAAGGCGGAGCTTCCTGTTGTTGAGTCTGAAAAAACGGCGATTATTGCCGATGAAGTGAAGGCGAAAAGTACGGAAGAGGCGGTAGTGGTTCCTGTCGTAACAAAGCCAAAAACTCAAGAAGCAGCAGTTAAAGCCCCTGTCGCTGTGAAAACAGTAAATGAAGAGACAACGAATGAAGGCGTGATTGTTTCTGAATAAGTGGTTAAATAATCATTAGTCATTATAATTAAGCGTTCTAAACTACCGTCTAGAGCGCTTTTTTTATTTATTTTTTAAAGTTTCTGATACACTCCGGCTGTTCATTTTTTTGAGGTACACCATGACATCACCAGAACCTAAACTAACTCGTTTAAACAAATACATTAGTGATACGGGTTATTGCTCACGAAGAGAAGCTGATAAATTGATTGATCAGCAGCGAATTACTATTAATGGCAACGTTCCTGAAATGGGTACAAAAGTAGCTGAAGGTGATGATGTTCTGGTTGATGGAAAACCATTGAAAGCAAAGCAAGAACGTATCTATATTGCATTCAATAAGCCAGTCGGTATTACTTGTACAAGCGAGCGTCATGTCGAAGGTAATATTATTGATTATATTAACCACGAACAGCGTATTTTCCCTATTGGTCGATTGGATAAGCCGTCTGATGGTTTGATTTTCTTAACCAGTGATGGAGATATCGTTAATAAGATTCTTCGTGCGGGTAATGCGCATGAAAAAGAATATGTCGTTCGTGTTGATAAACCTATTACTGATGATTTTCTAGCACAAATGGCGGCGGGTGTTCCTATTTTAGATACCGTAACGCTACCTTGTCAGGTTAAACAAGAATCACGCTTTGTTTTCCGAATTACGTTAACGCAGGGTTTAAATCGTCAAATTCGTCGTATGTGTGAATACTTAGATTATGAAGTGTTTAAACTTAAACGCGTTCGAATTATGAATATTGACTTAGGCACACTTGCGTCTGGTGAATGGCGTTATTTAACGGCTTCAGAGATGGAACAAATCAATAATATGATTGGTACATCAAGTAAGACAGAAGAAGCGTCACGTAAAGTGAAAGAAGTTGATGGGAAAATTAGAACCATCAAAAAGGCAAGTTCTGGACGTAATCATCATTCGAATAATACATTTAGTCAAAAACGCCGTGAAGAATCGAAAGATCGTGGTTTTGGTAAATCGTACTCTCAACGAAGAGATGAGGGTAGAGATCAAGATAAACCGCAGTCTACTATTAAAGTATGGCGAGCAAAATAAGTTTGCTTTCATGATCTTAGAGTGAATAATGTACGGATTGATGGCAAAGTATTCAAACGAAATAAAAAACACAATTTTTGTTTGACTCTTTTTTTAAATCGGTTACATTAAGCCCCGTAAGAGAGATGGCGCCTTGGCAGAGTGGTTATGCAGCGGATTGCAAATCCGTGTACCTCGGTTCGATTCCGGGAGGCGCCTCCATTTCTTAATACAGAATTAAAAGTTATTGCTTAGGCGATAATTACAGATGGTGTCAGCCTCTCTATTTATAGAGAACATGGTTAGAAGCATCGCATTAAATTGCGTGCCCTGGTGGTGGAATTGGTAGACACAAGGGATTTAAAATCCCTCGGCGTTCGCGCTGTGCCGGTTCAAGTCCGGCCCGGGGCACCATCTTTTAAGAAGGCTTATCAGAAATGATAAGCCTTTTTTCTTGCCTGTAATTCCACATTGATTTTATTCAATATATCCGTGGTTTGGTATTACAGCCGTCTAGATGTAAATATTTCCAAACCGCTTGAGTTACTGTATAATTCGCGCCTCATTATTAATCTCATTTTTGCTTCAAGGCGAACATTATGAACCTTTCTGCTAAAACTGTCGTCGTTATCGCTATCGGTGCTGCTCTTTATGGCATCGGTGGTCTACCTATGTTTGGTATTCCTGTATTTGCTAATACAACCTTAAAACCAGCAATGGCTGTTCTAGCGTTGTTCTCTGTATTGTATGGGCCAATTGTAGGGTTCTTAGTTGGTTTTATTGGCCACTGGGTTACGGACTTATTTGCAGGATGGGGAGTGTGGCTAACATGGGTATTAGGCTCTGGCATTGTTGGTATGATTATTGGCTTATTTCCTATCTTAACTAAGAGACGAATTGAAGTAGGTTTATTTGATAAAAAAGACTTCTTTATTTTTGTTGTTCTGGCCTTTGTTGGTAACGTGATTGGTTATGGGACGTCTGCATTTTTAGACACCGTTCTTTATGCAGAACCATTTACAAAAGTATTCGCTCAACTTTGTATTATTGCTGCAGGCAATACCGTGCTTATTGCTGTTGTTGGTTACTTTATTTTGACAAATTTAGCCAAACGTAAGAAACAAAGTACTCATTTAACAGAGGCTCAATAATTAATGAGCGTAACCTTTTCTAATTTCTCTTTTCGATATGCGTCACAGGATAAACCGACGCTTAAAAATATCAATCTAAGGATAGAACAAGGCGAAAAGATTGTGATTATCGGGCCAAGTGGCAGCGGTAAATCAACATTAGGTCAATGTTTAAATGGCTTAATCCCTCACACCATCAAAGGTGAGGTAGAAGGACAACTGTTCATTAATGAATGCGATGTTGCTGATTGGAAAATCGAACAATACACTGAGAATGTGGGCACTGTTTTACAAGATACAGACAGTCAATTTGTTGGATTAACGGTTGGGGAAGATATTGCCTTTGCACTTGAGAATCAAATGCTCTCAAAAGCTGAAATGTACCCAGTTGTTCGTGATGTTGCCAAAATGGTAGATTTGACCGCACTACTTAAAAAGTCACCTTATGATTTGAGTGGTGGTCAAAAGCAACGTGTGTCATTGGGTGGTATTCTGGTCGATAATGTCGATATTCTATTATTTGATGAACCTTTAGCAAGTCTAGATCCTAAAACCGGCAAAGCAACGATTGAGATTATTGATGAGCTTCATAAAAATCGTGGCAAAACGGTTATTATTATTGAGCACCGCTTAGAGGATGTTTTACATCGTTCGATCGATCGAGTGATCTTAATGGATCAAGGCGAGATTGTTGCAGATACAACCCCTGATAAACTGCTGCAAACATCACTGCTTGTTGAGCATGGTATCCGTGAACCACTTTATATCTCTGCATTAAAATCCAGTGGGTTTGATATATCTCAAGAGCCCCACATCAGTCAGCTTTCATCATTAGATAATCAAAAAATAGCGTTAAGTATGAACCAATGGTTTGTAAATACCGACAGTGATGTTCTTGTTGAAAGTAAAACAGAAGCATTACTTAGTATTGATAACTTAACTTATTCTTATGATGGCGACGTTAACGCATTAGATAATATTTCTTTTAATGTAAACAAAGGCGAATTTGTTTCAATTTTAGGTAAAAATGGTTCTGGTAAGTCAACCATTACAAAATTGATCATGGGTGTTTTACAACCGGATCTGGGTTCGATCAGTTTGAATGGACAAGATTTAAGTCAACTATCCATTTTTGAACGCTCCCAAAAAGTGGGCGTTGTTTTACAAAACCCAAATCATATGATCTCGCATCACATGATTTTTGATGAAATCGCATTTGGCTTAGTTAATAGCGGCCTGTCTGAGGCGGAGATTGAGAGTAAAGTAACAAAAGCATTAGATCTGTGTGGATTACGTCGTTTCCGTCATTGGCCTATTGATGCATTGAGTTACGGGCAGAAAAAACGAGTGACCATCGCGTCAATTCTTGTTCTTGAACCTGAATTATTGATCCTTGATGAGCCAACGGCAGGTCAAGATTATCGAAACTATACATCAATGCTTCACTTCATTAACGAGCTGAACCAAACGTTGGGTTTAACAGTGATTATCATTTCTCATGATATGCATTTAGTACTTGAGCATACCACTCGTGCCATTGTGATTGCAGATAGCCATTGTGTTGCGGATGACCGCGTTATTTCTATATTTAGTCAACCAGAATTATTAGATAAAGCCAATTTGACGGTGACCAGTTTGTATGAGCTGGCTAATAAAGCAGGCATAAAGAATATAACGGGTTTTATGAATCAGTTTATTAGCACTGAGCGTGAGAGTGATAAGAATGTCCACTAAAAAGCAAAGTTTCGGTATTAATTTCGTGGATTTAGATACATGGCTGCACCGTTTAAACGGGGTGACTAAATTCTTATTGTTTATTGCTTGGATTACGGTGGTATTAACTACGTTTGATCTCCGTATTATTATCCCGCTGATTTTGTTTGGTTTATGGTTATTAAAAGAAACAAAGGTGCCTTTAGCTACGTATAAACCGTTATTAATAGGAACGGCATCTGTACTTAGTATGAATGCTATTTTTATGTTTCTATTAGCTCCAAATCAAGGTAATGAATTATTGGGTTCTACAACCGTATTATTTCCTATTTTTGGGAGCTATGTGGTAACACAAGAAACGTTATTTTATCTTATTACGGTGACACTGAAATATTTTAGTATGTTCCCAATTGCGTTGGTATTTGTATTTACAACGCATCCAACGGAGTTTGCTGCAAGTTTAAATCGACTTGGATTACCGTATAAAATTGCTTATGCCGTGAGTTTAACATTGCGTTATTTACCTGAAGTAAAAAGTGATTTTGTTAATATAATGCACGCCCAGCAAGCTCGTGGTGTCGATCTATCTAAAAATGTTCCGGTGTTTACTCGCATTAGTAATATCGCAAAAATATTAGGGCCATTGATTTTCTCAAGTTTAGATCGTGCGGATGAAATATCAAACGCAATGGTGTTACGCGGATTTGGTCGAGGTAAAAGTCGAACGTGGTTTAGTGAAAAAGCGATGACGAACATCGATGTATGGGTCATTAGTGGTTTACTATTCATTGTCGTGATGGCGATTACTAAAAGAGTGATGGAAACGTCGTTATTCTGGTATCCATTTTAGTCACTATGTAGCGTAGATAATAAAAAAGTAGGCTCAGTACCTACTTTTTTATTATTGAATTTGGCCGATGATAATTATTTTATTTCTTGGCTAAAGGCTTCAATGACATCAGAGCTGATATTTTCGTGACTGAAAAAAAGCATCGTAGCTAGTTTTTCTACCATCTCTTCGGGTTCTAATTCACTGAAAATTACTTTATTGATTATATTTTTAATAAGCAATTCTTCATGCTCAAAAAAACCTCTGGCATCAATTTCAGCCGGAATATCATTTGGCATACGGTCAAACTTTAAAAAAGCCATGTTGTGATTTACATTAGATTCAAGTAATTGTTCTGGAAACCATTCTTCGCCAGTCACAACTTCTAAGTCATCACTCGTTGTTTCTTGGATTGTTTGTAAAACTTGTATAAGTTCTGATATTTTCACATTTTTTCTCAAGACTTTGATTACTATAAACGTTATCGACACTATACTGAAAATCTACAGTTGATTGAAATAATATTATATCAATTGGTTATCTTATCCCCCCTAATTTAGAGATTATCACTTTTGTTCAAACGCATTTTCACCTTACCATTTATTGGTTTATTATTTCTTCAAATAATGAATGTACCTAGTGTATATGCTTCGGGTCATCAAAATACAGAGAATACAGAGAATACAGATGTTATATCAGAAAAAGAAAAACAGTGGGGTATTGCAGCGGTAATCCGAACAGCCAGTATACCTTATGCTACCGATATTGAGACGGTATCCACTTTTATTCCAATGATGTTTTTTGAAAATGATTACGTCTTTATTAATGGTATGGAAGGTGGAATTTATTTATATCAGTACCGTGATTGGCAACTAAGTGCGTTGATGCGCTTACGTTATTTTGATTTGCCTAAAGAACTGCAGAATCAAGTGGGTGGGGATGTTGTAGATACTGGTATTCAAGCTCGTTATCATTTTAATGATGAATGGTATATTGATTCTGGCGTAATGGTTGACCCTGAGTTCCGATCGTACTTAACATTTAAAATAGGTGCAGAGATTGAATCTGGTGATTGGTGGTTTAATCCTACGATTGAAACTCGATGGAAAAGTGCTGATTTTAATAGTTATTATTATGCATTGAATGGTGAGACAAGCAATGACGAAAATTTAGGCGCAGGTATTGATGCTAAAGCCGGTTTTATGTCTCGTTATCATGTGACCTCTAACTTGTACCTTCTAGGCGGTGCTTATATTAATCGTCTTGATGATAATGCTTACAGTAGCCAATATATTGATCAGCGATGGGAATATGAGTATTTTCTGGGTGTTGGTTTTTTTACAAATAGTGATAATTCAAAAAAAGACATCAGTAATAAACCTTATTTACGTATAGCGCATGGTTGGGCTACGCCTTCGAATATTGGGGATATTATCAATCTGGATTCAGAAAAAGATCCTTATAATAACCAAATGACCTCTATTTTTTATGGCCTACCGCTAACTGATGAAGTGTTTTCATTGCCAGTGGATTTATTTTTAACCCCTGGTTATGTTCAGCATTGGAAATCAGACGTTCAAAATTTAAGTTCAGAATTTGTGGTCGCCATTAAAGCGTATGTAACGATTCCATGGCCGACTAAATGGCGTTTTGGTGTAGCTGAAGGTTTGTCTTATATTAATAATGTGTCTTATATTGAACAATCAGAAATGGATAAAAAAGGGTACAAGGAAAGCAAACTACTAAACTATCTTGATTTCTCTTTTGACTTGAACCTAGGCGACTTATTTAATCATCGAGAGTTAGATGGTGTTTGGCTTGGTTACAGTATTCATCATCGATCGGCTATTTTTGAAAATTCATCTCAATATGGACGAATTAAAGGCGGAAGTAATTATAACAGTATTTATGTTCAATTTGATATTTAACACTAATTGTTAGTAGTGTAAAAAATGGCTCTATATTCAATAATATAGAGCCATTTTATATTTATAGTTTACTGGTTTTTACGATTAACCACACTTAGAGTCGCCACAGTTTAAGCAGGTTTGACAACCGTCTTTAACAACCACGGATTTATTATGGCACTTATAGCAAAGTGTTGCGCTTGGTGGAAAACTAGATTCAATCGTCTCTTCTTTCGGTTCTTCTTTAGTCGCTAGTTCTGCTTTTTTTGCGTCTAAAAATGCTTTTTGGTGTTTATCCATTTCAGGATCTTCAATTAAACCAATATCTTTTAAATGTTGTTCAATGACATTACCAATTTCAGCGATTAAAGAAGGCACATATTTGCCTTTATTCCAGTAGCCACCACGAGGGTCAAACACTGAGCGAAGCTCTTCTACTAAGAACGTACAATCGCCGCCTTTACGGAAAACGGCAGACATGATGCGGGTGAGGGCGATAATCCATTGGTAGTGTTCTAAGCTTTTTGAATTAATAAACATTTCGAATGGACGACGGATCTCATGTTTTGTTCCTTCATTTAATATCACATCATTAATTGTGATAAATAAAGAGTGTTCAGAAACATGCTCAGGTGTTTTTAGTTTGTAGGTTGAACCTAATAACTTCTCTGGGCGTTGGATCATCTCATGCATTTGCTCTATTGTTTCTTCTGTCTCAGCAACCTGTCCTTGTGCGATGTCTTCTTTTGATTTTACTTTAAAGCCAATGATTTTGCTGTCAATTTTCTTGACCATGGTAAACCCTTCTTAATCTTTAAATAGGGAGGAATGCTCCCTAATTTTTATTATTAGTTATATTGAATTGGATGAGGGCGGTAAATTAAAATTTACCGTAGTAACCTTCTTTTAGCGCATCATATAAATTAGCGGCGGTATGCATCTCACCATCGTACTCAATTTTTTCATTGCCTTTTGCTTCTAATGTCGAGCCATCTTCTAGCGTAAAACAATACGTTGTATTTTCTAGGTCTTCTTCTTTAACGAGAACCCCTTGGAATACTTCAGGGTTAAAGCGGAAAGTTGTACAGCCCTTTAATCCTTTGTCGTAAGCATCCATATAAATGTCTTTGAACTCTTCGAATGGGAAGTCTGTCGGTATGTTTGCTGTTTTAGAAATCGATGAATCAATCCATTTCTGAGCCGCAGCCTGCACAGCAACATGTTGCTGAGGGGTTATGTCGTCAGCAGTAATAAAATAATCAGGTAGCTTATTTTCTTCATTAGTACTGTATGGCATTGCTTTGTCATTAATTAATGCACGATACGCTAGTAATTCATAGCTGTAGACATCAACACTTTCTTTTGATTTTTTACCTGTCTTAATGACATTACGAGTGTAATGGTGTGCAAAGCTTGGCTCTATGCCATTACTTGCATTATTAGCAAGAGATAGTGAGATTGTGCCTGTTGGTGCAATAGAACTGTGGTGGGTAAAACGAACACCTTGTTCAATGATCTTAGCGACGAGTTCTGGTTCAATGATTGCCAACTGTTGCATGTAACGACTGTACTTAGCGTGCAATACTTTTCCTTTTACTTTATCACCCAGTTTAATGCCATCCTCTGCCATCTCAGGGCGTTGGCGAAGCATTTTTGCTGTCACGATAAAGCTTTCTTCCATGATTGGTGCAGAGCCTTTCTCAGCGGCTAAATCGAGTCCTGATTTCCAACCAGTAACCGCCATTTCTTGAGCAACTTGTTCCGTAAACCCAATGGATTCAATACTGCCATATTTGTGTTGTAGCATGGTTAATGTTGAACCAAGGCCTAAGAAACCCATGCCATGACGACGTTTATGCATGATCTCATGACGTTGTTGCTCTAGTGGTAACTGATTAATTTCAACAACGTTATCAAGCATGCGAGTGAAGATAGAAACGACATTACGATAAGCACCCCAATCAAAAAAAGCAGTGTCAGTAAATGGATTACGGACAAACTTAGTCAAATTAATCGATCCTAATAAACAAGCTCCATAAGGAGGAAGAGGCTGTTCACCACAAGGGTTTGTTGCTCTTATTTCTTCACAGAACCAGTTGTTGTTCATCTGGTTTACTTTGTCGATTAGAATAAAGCCAGGTTCTGCGTAATCATACGTTGATGTCATTATGATGTTCCACAGATTTTGAGCTGGCATCGTACGATAGACCTTACAAGCAACTAAGCCTTCTTCATTTTCTGCGAACCCTTCTTTTACTGGCCAGTCAGCCCATACCACACTGTTATCGCTGTATAGATCCATGTGATCTAATTTCGCTTCTTTTAGTGTAATTGGAAAAATCAGTTGCCAATCGTTTTGATTTTTAACTGCTTCTACAAAATCTTCGGTAATGAGCAGTGATAAGTTAAATTGGCGTAGGCGACCATCTTCTCGTTTTGCTCGAATAAAGTCGATAACGTCAGGGTGTCGAATATCCATGGTGCCCATTTGTGCGCCACGGCGTCCACCAGCAGAAGAAACGGTAAAACACATTTTATCGTAGATATCCATGAACGACAGAGGGCCTGACGTGTAAGCGCCAGCACCAGACACAAATGCGCCACGAGGACGTAATGTTGAAAAGTCGTACCCAATACCGCAGCCAGCTTTAAGCGTTAACCCAGCTTCGTGTACTTTTCCTAAAATGTCATCCATAGAGTCAACGATGGTGCCAGAAACAGTACAGTTAATGGTTGATGTTGCCGGTTTATGTTCGAAGGCACCTGCATTTGATGTAATGCGTCCAGCCGGTATCGCACCATTACGCAATGCCCATAAGAATTGTTCATTCCATTGTTTTTGTTCTGCGGGTTGTTCTAAATCAGACAGAGCTTTGGCAACACGTTTAAAGGTATCGTCCATAGAAAGATCAACACGATTGCCTTGTTTGTTTTTAAGACAATATTTACTCTCCCAAATGTCCATTGAGGTCGATTGGTAAGCAATTTCAGTGGGATTCGCTAGGGAAACTGTCGCATTTTTAGATTGTGGCATGTAGAAGACCTTACTGCGTCATAGAGATAGAAAATGGAATGCAAAACTCAGGAGGGGGATCAAACCATTATATAATATGATCTTCAAGTCTTGACAAAGAGAAATATGGTCATTAGTCAAAGGTTTGTCATGGTGTCGAAAAAATGCCATTTAAATCATGGGTTTATATTGTGGATGTTCTTGTTAAAAAATATAAAAAATAGAGTTGAAAAGTTAGAGATTAGTCATAAAAAAAGAAGTAAAAACATGAGTCAGTCAATAACAAAGTATTATTTCTTTGCGATGAAAATTAAGTGCGGTATTATTTTTTTGGAATGGAGATCAACTTTTACTGGCTATGAAAGGAACGTCGTATGCGGGTATTTCAAAAAATAATAATAGTAATGCTAATCCTCTCAATTAGTGCACTTATTTGGCATCATTTTCGAGGGGATACTAAAACATTAACAATTAGTCCTGAAAAATACAGCTATTACGGCACTGATGATCGCAAGGTTGGAGGGATTAGTGAAGCGACATTAATAGATAAAAATAATGTGCCAAGCATGTTGTGTAATATGAAAAAAGGGGATTATGCTTGGCCTTATTGCGAGGCTGCGATTCATTTATCAGGCAGTATTTTTGAAGGTATCGATCTCTCGGGTTATTCTACCTTGGTACTCGATATCGATTATAAAAGTACCGATCCTAATGGTCGTTTACGGGTATATTTACGAAACAGCAACCCGGCATACACTAAACGCAACGACGCGGCGTCATTGAAATTTAATGGCATCGAATATGAACCTGGATTTAAAACGGGTCCAAAAGAAATATCACTGTCGGATTTTCAAGTATTAACGTGGTGGATTGCGGATTACAAAGTAGCCGTAGAACATGCTGCGCCTGAATTTTCTAATGTATCGATTATTGAAATTGCGACATCTTCAGGCCTTAGTGTCGGTAATTTTGAAATGACAATTAACCGCATTGAACTACGTGGCTCTTGGGTTAAAGAAACGACCTTATTGAAATTTATTTTGTATGCTTGGTTGGCTATGATCATTGGTTACATCCTTTATGAACAAAAAGGATTAAATCTGCGTCTTAAAGCCAGTACGTATCGTGAAACCAAATTACAAAAGATGAATGATAATTTAAAAGAAAAAAATGTTGAGTTTGCCGAGTTAGCACATCGAGATTCGTTAACTGGTGCGAGAAATCGAAACGCAGTAAGAGATTGGTTAGACAGAATGTCTCAACAAGTACGTTGGGGTAAACAACAATTCTCTGTCATTTATATTGATATTGATTTCTTTAAACGCATTAATGACAAACTCGGTCACCAAGTTGGGGATGATATTCTACGAGAATTTGTTTTGGTGGTGACAGGATCGATTAAAACGACTGATTTCCTTGTTCGTTGGGGAGGTGAAGAGTTTATTGTTTTTAGTCCACATACCAGTTTAGAACAAGCACTTGAGAAAGCTGAACATATTCGATGTGCGATTGAGCATCACCTTTGGTGTCATAATGACCCTTTAACCAGCAGTTTTGGTGTGGCCGAAATGGGAAATGAGCGTATTTCGGAAGTCATAGCAAGAGCGGATGACGCGCTATATAAAGCTAAAAATCAAGGGCGTAATAGGGTGGTGAGAAGTAATAATCTTCCCGATCAAAGATTGGCTTCTCGTTTTATGGATTAGTCTTCTGCTATAAAAAAGCCTCGCTATTGTATATACATAGCGAGGCTTTTTTATTTAATTGCATTACTCAACGGGAATGGTTTTATGCTGAATAGGTTCTTTTGGGCCTAAGAATTTAGGCTGCACATTAAAAATATACAAATCAAGCATTGCTTTGGTTCTTGCCAATACTTCTCTTATGCGAATTTTTGTGTTTGCCCAACCTGTCGGAGAGGGGACCACGAGACAAACTGCATCCATATCTGAGTGATTAGAAATAAACAGAGCTCGCTGACAATGAAATTGCTGAGTAACGATCGTTAAACTCTCGACATCAAAAATGTCTTTGGCTCTTAATACCGAATCTAAGGTTCGAAAGCCGGCATAGTCTAACGTTATATTTTCTTCGGGAACGCCTGCTTTGAGTAAATCTCGTTTCATCGTCCATGGTTCATTATAAGAACGATGGGCATTATCACCACTGAGCAAGAAATGGGACACTTTATTTTGTTTAAATAACTCAATAGCAGCATCAATACGGTATTGATAATAAGGGTTGAGTGTTCGTCGGATGTACTTACTTGTCCCTAAAACCAATGCGGTTTCTTGAGTTGGAAGGGCCTGAATATCGTCATACAGCTGCGATTGAGTTGATAAGGAAATATAAAGGTCCATCAACAGTACGATGGCAATAAAAATGCCACTCACTAATAGAATAATTTTCAGCCATTTTTTTAATTTTGAAGGAAAAAGGATCTTCATTGTACCTCTGGTAACTGTTTTTAAAATTTACACTTGACGATTTTTCTGTGCCCATGCACCAATAATAATAAAGGTGGAGAGTACAATAGCAAGCATAAATGCCGGTTGAATTGAGCGTAAAGTAGAACTGAGAAGAGGGGCAGCTTTAACAATAAGTAACCCATAACCAAAGGCGTTAATGCCAATAAATGCGCCTGTACGTATTAAAAAATGCTTGCCTGATAGAAAAGCTCGAACCGCACGATTAATATCGCCGCCTAACATGACAAGAGCACAAGCAATCATCGCAACAGAGATATCGGATAAATAAGGGGTCAAGTAGCTGCCCATTGTGTTAAAGAAAGAAATAATGAGATTCATGCAATGCGTCTTTTTATAAAATAGTAATGTAGTGGGTATTCTAGCGCTAATAGAAACAGATAGTTGAAAAAAAACCAGAGAAATTTTCTCTGGTTTTGATATCGATGGAAATTTTTAATTAAAAAGCAGTACGTTTGTAGCGACGGTATACTGGTTTCCAGAAATATTGTTCAATTTTCTGCATTAATGCTTCATCTGTAATCTCTAAAGCATAACCTTGTTCAATGGCCTTTTTAGCCACGGCAAAAGCAATTTTCTTCGATACAGTATGAATTTCTTCCAATGGTGGAAGAAGCGCACCTGAGCCATTTATGGCAAGTGGTGAGCATTCTGATAATGCACGGCTTGATTCTCTTAGCATTTCATCAGAGACACGAGTCGCCTTAATTGCCAATACGCCCAGACCAATACCCGGGAAGATGAAGCTGTTATTACATTGTGCGATTGGGTAGGTTTGACCATTGTGTGTTACTGGATCAAATGGGCTACCTGTTGCCACTAATGCTTGTCCGTCTGTCCAACGAATAATGTCGTTTGGTGTTGCTTCCACACGGCTTGTTGGATTCGATAATGGGAATACAATTGGGCGTTCACAATGCTTGTGCATTTCTTGGATAACTTCTTTGCTAAATAAGCCAGGAGCACCAGATACGCCAATAAGAACGGTTGGTTTTGCATTACGCATGACATCAACAAGAGAGTAATTTGGTTCTTCAGAAACCCACTCTTTCGTATTTTCTGCTTTTTGAACTAAGCGTTGTTGGAAATCAAGCAGGTTAGGCATGCCTTCTTGCAATAAGCCCCAACGGTCAACCATGTACACTTGTGAACGAGCTTGAGCATCAGAAATACCTTCAGATACCATTTGAGCAATGATCGCCTCTGCAATACCACAACCCGCCGAGCCTGCACCAAGGAAGGTAACTCGTTGCTGAGCTAATGAACTGCCTGCTGCTTTACATGCCGCAAGTAAAGACCCAACAGTAACGGCAGCTGTACCTTGAATATCATCGTTAAAACAACAGATACGGTTTTTATAACGTTCAAGTAAAGGCATCGCATTTTTTTGTGCGAAATCTTCAAATTGAACGAGAGCTTGAGGCCAACGACGTTGAACGGCTTGAATGAACTCTTCAACGAAATCTTTATATTCGTCACCAGTAACACGAGGATGACGCCAGCCCATGTACATTGGATCGGCAAGACGTTGAGGGTTATTTGTACCCACATCAAGAACGATTGGTAAAGTATGAGCAGGACTAATACCGCCACACGCGGTATACAGTGCTAATTTACCAATTGGAATACCCATGCCGCCGATCCCCTGATCGCCTAGACCAAGAATACGTTCGCCATCAGTCACCACGATAACTTTTACGTTTTGGTTTGCGGCGTTGTTTAGTAGATCATCAATGCGGTTTTTGTTTTCATAAGAGATGAATAATCCACGACCACGACGATAAATATTAGAGAAGTTTTCACAAGCAGCGCCAACCGTAGGGGTGTAAATAATTGGCATCATTTCGCTGATGTGATTTTGAACTAAACGGTAAAACAAAGTTTCATTCGTGTCTTGAATATTACGAAGATAGATATGTTTATCCATATCATTTTCAAAGCTTTGGTATTGCTTGTACGCACGACCAGTTTGTTCTTCGATACTTTCAATGGCTTCAGGAAGTAAGCCTTCTAAGTTAAAATATTTACGCTCAGTCGTGCTGAATGCGCTGCCTTTGTTTAGCAGAGGAGTACTTAGAAGTGCTGGGCCAGCATAAGGGATATATAGGGGACGTATGTGATTATTCATTGTTATGCTTCTTCAAATCAAGAATGAACCACCGATCCTATTCCTACTTTACTGAAATATCAAAGCGTGAATGCGAATAAAGTGCGAAAGGAGTCATGTTTTTATCAATCAAATCCGCTAGAGTAGTGAAATATTCTTTTATCTTTCGGTTTATATGTCTTTATTACCAATAAATGCGATTCATTCTGACTTTTGTTCTTTAATTTGCCATAAAAATTTAGTGGTGAAATCTGAAACAGGGTCAGGAAAGTCGACTCATCTTCCTTTGTGGGCGGCTGAATACGGACGAGTCTTAGTCATAGAGCCAAGACGAATAGCGTGTACTGCATTAGCCGAATATTTAGCGGAACAAAGAAAAGAGAAGGTAGGGGACTCTATTGGTTATGCTATTAAATTAGATAGCCAATACTCAGATCAAAGCCAAGTGATTTTTGTTACCCCAGGGGTCGCATTAAAATGGTTCATGGAAGATAAATTAGCACACTTTGATATTGTCATGATTGATGAGTTCCATGAACGTCGTTGGGACAGTGATCTTTTGTTATCGTTGTTGAATACACACAATAAACATCGATTACTGCTCACTTCCGCAACAATGGAGAGTGAACGACTGGCACAGTATATTGATGGGGTTGTATTAAAAGCAGAAGGTCGCCAATATCCGGTATCGTTCTCTTTTCTTGCGACACAATCACAATTGATGCCTTCTGGTAAAGATCTTGAATCCCGAATTGTGTCTACTTTGCAGGAGGCACTGCTTAATGGGCAAGAAGGCGATGTGCTTATTTTTCTTCCCGGGAAAAAAGAAATAACTCAATGTGTTCAAATGGCGAGTTCACTCTTTCCTGAATTAGATATGATCCCTTTGTATGCGGGTGTGTCTGATGAATTACGTCAACGAGCATTAAGCCAGTCTAAAAAACAGCGGGTTATTTTCTCAACCAATGTGGCAGAAACGTCGTTAACCATTCCTAATATTACGTTGGTCATTGATTCTGGTTTAGAAAGAAGAACACACCAACGCAATGGACGCACAGCATTAGCGTTACACTCTATTTCTAAAGCAAGTGCGGATCAGAGAGCAGGCCGAGCCGGTCGAACACAAGCAGGTCATGCTATTCGTTTGTATGGACAACATGCTCCGCTAGAGCTAATGACACCTCCAGAATTACAACGTGAAGAATTGGTCGAGCCTGTGCTAGCCGCTGCCAGTTGTGGGTCGGTATTGTGTGAATTGTCTTTTTTAGAACCGTTACCAGAAAAAGCATTGGGTTTAGCTGAAACGAAATTACAAACCATGTTAGCGCTGGATGATAACAAAGCGATAACGGAGTACGGGTTACGATTATTCCCATTGCCAATCGATACCTTATTTGCCCATTTAATTTCTATCATTGAGGGAAAAGCAGAAAAAGAGACCGTGGTTGATTTAGTCTCGGCATTGTCTGCTTCCCAAAAATTGTATTCGTTTGAAAAATCAGAAATGGCATTAGATTCTTTTTTACGGTGGAATCCAAAACGTTGTGATGTTGTCACGTTAGTCTCTCTTCTTCGTGGGCATGATTGCGCTGGTTTAGTCATTAATGAAGAGGTACTAAAAGAAGCTAAGGCACTTTCAGAACAAATACGACATGAGCTTGAGCTGCCTTCTTTAGAAGTGAGTAGCCGACTTAAAAGAGAGTCTGTGTTGGCTCAAATTGTACATAAGCTGCCAGAGCTTGTTTATGTACGTAGAAAAAAACGCAGAGAAGCCTTTGGTAATGGATATCAAGAAGTGGTTCTTGGCCGCGAGAGTGTCTTTTCTCAAACGGAAGAGGCTGCGATCGTCTTCGATCAATTTTCACTTCCAGGCCGAGGAAGTAAACAAGTGATGACGATTGCAACGGTGCTTACTCCGATTGATATAGTATTACTTATTGACGGGGGATTGGCGGAAATTCAGATGGGTGAACTTGTTTCTCATGGTGATATTTTACAAGTAGAGCGCCATCATTATTATGCCAATCGTTTAATACATACCGATTATTGCGAGCCTGAAAATGAAGCAAGTATTCCGGCTATCGTCGGTCAAGTGAAAAAAGGGCAATTATTTCCAGGGTTTAGACATGATATTGAGACAAAAATTGCCGCTTGGACACTGTATTGTCAATTAAATGGCAACAGAAAAGCGAATGAATTGACGTTTGAATCTTGGTTTACTGAACAATTAGGCGAGCTCGGCATTACTTCTTTAGATGAAATGGCGTTATTTGATGAGAGTGATTTTGTCTTTAACGGAATACCTGAATGGGAGTGGGATGAGTTTATAAGCAAGTACCCGCAACAGGTACTGCTGCCTGAGCTCGCTTTAACGGTAGAATATTTTCCTTTTAGCAAGCGATTAGTACTTCATTACAAAATGGGAGGACGAAAAGGGGAGTTAAAGCGGTGGGAATTACCCAGTTGGACGGGGTGGAAAATTCAATATAAGAAAGCCAGCCGAGTCATTGATATTAAATAATCAATAATGGAACGCCTGTGTCATTTTGGGTATGATTTTTGCTTCGTTAGTGATTAAAGGCAAGTTTCTGACAAAAGGTTAATTATGAAAAAATGGATGCTATTAATTGCATTGGCTCTACCCTTTATGACATCTGCAAAAGCGCTTAATCGTATATCTGGTTATGAAGACAGCTATTTATTAGGAAGTTACACTGATAGCATTAACAAAGATGAATACATTTCAGGAGGTTTTGAAGACGCCGATGGCCTTCAAAATGTGGAAGTGAAATTTCAGTTTTCTTTAGCGGTTCCGATCGTTCAAATTAATAACAGCACTTCTTTCATGTTCTCTTATACGCAAAAGTCGCTATGGCAACTAGGGAATAGCGAGATTTCATCGCCTTTTAGAGAAACGAACTATAAGCCTCAGTTTTTTGTTATGCATCAATCAAACATGCTGATTTTTAATAGTGCAGAATTTGGTTATATGCATGAATCAAATGGTCAAACATCGAGTTTATCACGCAGTTGGGATCGTATTTACGGTGGACTAGAGCGTCTTGATGGCCCTGTGCAATACGGTGTTCGTGCATGGTATGTGTTCAGCGACGAAGAAAACAATGAAGACATTAATGATTTTATGGCTCCTTATGATGTGTGGCTAAAAGTCGGTAATGATATTGGTGAATTTTCTACACGATTCCATTATAACTTTGCTACCGATAAGGGTGGCGTAGAGGCGGCGTATACACTTTATGTAAACCAGTTTGTCGGCCTCTATGTACAAGGTTGGACGGGGTATGGTGAGACGCTGATTGATTATAATTATGATCACAGTCGTATTGGTATTGGCATGAGATTACTTCCACCAAATTAATTGGCCGTTTAATCACACGATAAAAAAGCTTCAGCAGGTCTGAGGCTTTTTTTGTGATTAAGGTAATGATGGTGATCATTGCTATCACTCTCCATTTACTTTACGATCGTCTCGTTTTTAGTTTTGAGTACAAAAATATGATAATTATGATGTTGTGTAGTTTTGTTCTTATCGCCGCCGTATTGTGGTGGTTTTTTAGCCGTGGCAATGCGACGTCTTTAAATCCGGCATGGATGATTTTTGTGGTTGTAGTGAGCATGATAGTTGTTTTTTCATCAGGCTTAAAACCAGAAAAGTACGCGGTTGATAATACCTTAATTACTGAACCTCTAGGTCCATTGTCGTATAGCGACAAAATGAGACATTTAGAAGACCAGCTTAAAGAATCACCAAATAATGCGGAATTATGGTTTGAAATCGGGCAAGGTTATTTACTTAATGGTGAATTGAAACCAGCCAATATTTGTTTTGATTATGCGATTCGATTAACTGAGGAGCCAACTGCAAACCAATATGCAGCAAAGGCAACGACTCAATATTATTTACATTCTCAATTACTTGATGAAGAAATTGAAACATTACTCGATAAAGCGTTAGCGTTAGATGAATACAATCAAGCGGCCTTAACGTTAATTGCTTCTGATCACTTTGTAACTTTCCGTTATCAAAAAGCAATCAATGCATGGCAAAAGATTTTAGATTCTGAACGTGTTGATGTAGACAGAGTGACAATCATTAATTCGATTAACCAAGCTAAGCAATTAATGCAAGCACGTCGTTAATCGTCGTATTTAACAAGAAAAGAGACAAATAAAAAGCCGACATTCTTATGAATTGTCGGCTTTTTTGTTATTGCATAAAGCGTGAGTTATTTTACCTTATTTTATAGAGGGTGGTAATCTGCGGCTTCACGTTCTTTTGCTTGTTGATCCCATTTAGGAACAACGGTTTCTAAGAAGTGTTTTTTCTCCGCTTCCATGCCTTCCATATCCATACCTAGTGCTTTTTGAGCAGCGGCTTTGGTTGAAATATCAGGAATTTCGATTGGATCAGTAATGCCTTTTTTCGCAAGTAGTCGAACTAATTTAGTTCGAGCATCTGCGGCACGATCAACCGCCGAACCTAAGACTTCTAATGCGATTTCAGGTGCATGCATGTGTATGCCATGTGAAGCGATTGCATAATCCCAACGCCATTGTGCGTGGCGAATATCTTGTAGGATAGGTGCCATTTCTTCTTTAGTTGCGCCTGCATCCCATGCTGCTCCTGCCTCAAAATGTGCCGCGACAATTTGGCGTTCAGCGGTTAGTTTCATTTTTAAAACTTGAGCTTTACGACTAGAAACGATTTCACGAAGCATGTCTTTTGATTGCGTGTGACAATTTGCACAAGTATCTTCAAAACGATCGAATGGGTTGCCCACTTTATGATCGGTGTAAACCGTACCGTCTTCTCTTGTCACTTTTGGCATATGACAATCAACACAAACCACTTTGTTTTTACCGTGAATGCCTTCTCGCCATGTTTCATAGCCTGGATGTTGTGCTTTTAGCATAGGGGCTTTAGATACTTTGTGTGTCCAATCACTAAACCCAATTTCGTCGTAATATTCTTCCATTTCATCAACGGTTGTCCCTTTATCCCAAGGGAACTTAACGGCTTTAGTCTTACCTGTGAAATAGTATTCAACATGACATTGACCGCAAACAGAGGCTTGTTTATCTAAACGAGATTGGTCATCGAAAGGCTTGCCAATCGCATTCATTGCACGTTCAACATGAGGTTTTGTGATGGCTAAAGCAGGGCCGCCATTTTTGAACTCTTCACTACGAGTGTCATGGCAATCGGCACACCCAATTGGGTTTTGAATTTCACTGCCTAGACGTGCCCATTTACCTGAGAAATAGCCATCTTCGCCTTGCTCTTCAATAACACGACCAACGTCAGGGCTCTTACAGCTCCAACATGCCATCGGCATGGGACCTGAGTTTTCATCGGTAGGGCCTGCGGTACGTAAGGTTTCACGTACATCGTCAATGGCATAGAAATGACCGCGGGCTTTATTATAGTCTTTAGCAAACCCATAACCGGCCCATAAAATGACCATGTTTGGATCTTCAGCTAAAGCATCTTCAATTTGTACGCTGTCTGATGTGGATCGCCAAGATTCATATTGATCGGCGTGTTGTTTTGCATATGCTTCGTTGCGAGGGTCAACTCGCTCTGTTTTTTCAGAAGCGGCAAAGCTGTGGCTACTTAGTAATAACGTAGTCACCATGGCAATTGCAGCGGCTGAACGACGGGTCCATTGCTTTTTCACTGTTGGTATCTCCAATATTCTTATTATGAATTAGCCAAGCGTTGTGAGAGCGACTATCAATCAGAATTGGAAACAGAAGAAGTATATCGTAGATAAGGAATGGTGATTTTCCCATCGGAGGATGTATTGATTTACATCAAGTTACATAAGTGATCTATATCACCAATAAATGCATATACCACTAAAGTATTAAATTAAATGCATCTTATTAATAATGGTTCTTATTTATGTTAAATAACAGTGAGATAAGTAAATTTGCGGCATATCACAAAAGTGGTAGAAGAGTGGTTTTATAAGATACAATTTGTATTATTTTGATACATTTATCTATAAGATACCCTTGTTAAGCGTTGTGGCTAACTATCCAATGAGAATTGATTTCAATGAAGAGTTTATTTCTTCATCAATACAATAACTCATCCATTTTATTTTTATGCTCCATGATTTTTCGATAAATCAGGCAAAAATAAAATCGGAAAGGGAAGGATATAACATGGGCAAAGTTAATTTAGCCATAGCCACAATGTTGAAGCTACTCTTCGCATTTTGTCTCTATGGTTTGTCTCTCAATGTTGCAGCAGATGAATCGCCCCAAATTGAGGCTAATTCATCGACGCTATATGAAGTGACGTTAATTCGTGACCGCGACTACGCATGTACTCAATGTCATAAAGACGAAAAAGAAACACTCAAAGGATCACACGGAGAAGATGCATTTGCCATTCTTAAACGTGATGTGAACTGTGTTGAGTGTCATAAATCAATTGGGCCTGATCACCGAGAAGGCGCATCTCAAGTAACCAAATATTCTGCGGCACAATCAAAAGTAGGCACGGAAAAAGTGACCCTTTCGTTTGATGAAATTTTAAAAGCTAATAGCCAATGTACTGATTGCCATACCTCAGAAAGATTACGTGATGATAGCTGGACGCACGATGTTCATGCTAAAAACCTAACCTGCTCATCTTGTCATATTGTGCATGGAGAAAAAGAAGCGGTACTTTCTTTTGACCATTCATCAAAGATAAAGATGTGTGTTGACTGCCACGCTGATTTTAATCAGAAAGAAAATAAGCTAGGAGAATAGTATGAGTTGTTCTAGACGAAATTTTTTAGCGGGCTCAGGGGCGGTTATTTTTACTACGGGTGTTGCTACAACATCATTAATCAGCAGTAAAAAGACACTTGCCTATTCGATGGAAGATGGCGCAAAACGTTATGGTATGGTGCATGATGAGACGGCTTGTATTGGTTGTACTGCCTGTACTGAAGCATGTCGAGAAGTGAACAGTGTGCCTGAAGGCGTTTCTCGATTAGAAATTATCCGTAGTGAACCTCGCGGAGAGTTCCCTGATGTCGATTATCGCTTTACGCGTAAATCCTGCCAGCATTGTGAAAATGCTCCGTGTGTGATGGTGTGTCCGACAGGCGCTGCTTATAAAGACGAAGCAACCGGTATTGTTGATGTTCATAACGAGAAATGTGTTGGTTGTGGTTATTGTTTAGCGGCGTGTCCTTATCAAGTTCGATTCTTTAATCCGGTGACTAAATCTGCAGATAAGTGTGATTTTTGTCGTGAGACGAATTTAGCGCAAGGCAAACAGCCTGCGTGTGTTGAATCGTGTCCAACAAAAGCACTGATCTTTGGTGACTTGAACGATAAAAACAGTGAGATTAATGCGGTATTAAGCAATAGCGTATTTTATCGAGACAAAGTGGATCTAGGCACTAAGCCTAAGTTATTTAAGATCCCAAACCAAAAAGGGGAGATTTAAGATGAGTGCATGGGAAGCTGCGTTTAATTTTGACTCCTTAGTTTGGGATTGGATCATCGCGATCTATCTTTTCTTAGCGGGTATGTCTGCCGGTGCGGTGATGATTTCACTGTATTTGAAGCGTAACGTCATTGAGGGAGATCCTGCGCATAACGGCATTATAAAAGCCATGGCGATTTTAGCGCCTTTTGGCATTATTGTCGGCTTGCTGATTTTGGTATTCCATCTAACAAAACCGTTAGCATTTTGGAAAATCATGATCTACTTTAACCCAACTTCGGTAATGTCGATGGGGGTGGTTTTATTCCAAGTTTACATGGTCGTATTGTTTGCTTGGATTGGGATTATTTTCCGCAAAGATATCATGGGATTTTTAAAAGGGAAGTTTACTTTTATTGATGCTATTTTGTTGAAAATAGAGAAGTTTGAAAATGCGTTAGAATTGTTTTTAGGTATTCTTGCAATAATGCTTGCTGCCTATACTGGGTTTTTATTGTCCGCATTACAAACCTACCCAATGTTGAATAATCCGGTATTGCCGATTCTATTCTTGTTCTCTAGTTTATCTTCCGGTGCCGCGGCGTGTTTGCTGTTTGGTATTTTAGGGTTTAATGAGCCGAGTAAGAGTCCTTCAGTGTCATGGATACATAACTTTGAACGACCAGTCGTGTTGTTTGAATTGTTTGTTATTATCACGTTCTTTACTGGATTGATCTTCAGTGGAGGCCAAGGTGAAGTAGCGGCTTGGGCAGCAATTGGTGGTGGTTTTTGGGGGATATGGTTCTGGGTTGGTGTGATTGGCTTAGGAATGATAGCTCCATTGGCGCTCAATGCGTTTGCACCTAAAGAAGTCACACATGGTAAAGGGTTTATCTTTGTTGTGACTTCATTAAGTTTGCTTGGGGTATTAATGCTACGTACTTTTGTTCTTTATGCTGGACAAATGACCGTCGTATAATGAAGTGTCGCGATGCTGTTTTTTATAAGCAGTATCGTGACTATTAACGAATAAAAATGCATGCGTGGAGCATTATGGTTGCTGAAATAGGTCAGTTCTGGTTAATAGCAACGATGGTGCTGTCTGTTGTGGGTGTTATTTCTACCAGCTACGGAATCGTGAAAGGGAATATCTCGTGGCAAATGTCGATATTGCCACTTTCTCTGCTCAGTTGTATTTTTTGTTTGTTGTCTATTTCTGCATTAGGTTATGGGTTTTACATCGATGATTTTTCTATTCGATATATTGCCGAGCATTCTAATTCTGATTTGCCTGTCTTTTTTAAAGTGGCCGCGATTTGGGGAGGGCATGAAGGGTCATTATTGTTCTGGGTATTAACCTTAACGTTATGGGCAGGTGTCATAACTCTTAATCGAAAAACCATACAAACAGAATACGTTATTCGAGTTTTGTTGGTGCTTAATGCGTTAATTGCTATTTTTTCAGCCTTTACTTTATTTGCTTCAAATCCTTTCATTATTTATGTTAACACGCCATTAGAAGGTCGAGATTTGAATCCAATGTTGCAAGATATTGGATTGATATTTCACCCACCATTATTGTATTTAGGCTACGTCGGATTTGCCGCGACATTTTCATTTGCACTTGCTGCGTTGATGATGAAAGACGTACCGCAATATTGGGTTAAACACGCAAGACATTGGACACTATTAGCGTGGTCATTATTAACCGCAGGAATCAGTTTAGGATCGTGGTGGGCATATTATGAGCTCGGTTGGGGCGGTTGGTGGTTTTGGGATCCGGTTGAAAACGCCTCTTTGTTGCCTTGGTTAACCGCAACGGGTTTACTGCATACCTTAATCGTGAGTGATAAGAAAAACCAACTTCTAAAAACGTCGATGATCCTGTCGTTAGTGACATTTTGTTTGAGTATTTTAGGGACGTTTGTCGTCCGCTCAGGGGTGCTTACTTCTGTTCATGCATTCGCGGTGGACCCAACTCGTGGGATCATTCTTCTTCTGATCTTATTTGTGGTTATGCTAGTCTCCTTTTCTCTGTATTCATTAAAAAGTAGACAGTTAAATAGCCAGCCTATTCGTCATTTTATCAGTCGTGATTTTCTATTTTTATTGCTCGCAGGTTTATTTTCAATCGCAACAATCACGGTATTACTTGGCACATTTTATCCTATGATTTTCCAAATTTTCGGATTAGGAAATATCTCCGTTGGAGCGCCTTATTTTAATCTGTTATTTGTGCCAATGGCGATTGTTGCTTTGTTAATGATGGCAGTGTCGGTCTTTGTTCGTTGGGAAGGAAAGACGACAAATGCAAATACCAAGAAGATCGTTATTTCAGGCTTGATGTCTATTGTGCTAGGGCTAGGAATATATCGTGTTCAATATGAAAATATCGCAGTAATTCCTAGCTTGGTTTGGGTGCTAGCTTTCGCTGTAGTAATGGGGTCTATTTGGTCGCTGATACAGTCCAAAGGCAAAGCGATAGGAATGGTTATCGCTCATATTGGTATTGCGATAGTGATGATTGGTGCAGCGATGAACAGTGAACACTCTTTTGAAAACAGTGCGAAAATGGAACCGGGCATAACCGCTAAATTAGCCGATTATGAGATCACTTATAAAGAAACCGAATTACTGGTAGGTTCAAATTACACTGCAGAACAAGCAAATTTATTGATCAGTGAAAATGGCAAAGAAATAGCCATGGTTCAGCCACAACGTCGTCATTATCAAGTGCGTGTAATGAACATGAGTGAACCTGCAATGCATTGGTTTTGGCATGGTGATATATACGTGACGTTAGGTGAAAAATTAAAAGACGGCAGTTTCGCATTACGTTTACAATATAAGGCATACGTTCGATGGATTTGGTTTGGTTCTATTTTGATGGCGCTAGGCGGGGTATTGGCAATGATAAAGCGAAAGAGTAGTAAGAAATGAAGCCAGCAATAAAAGTAGGATTAGCGATTGGAATATGCGCGATAATCTTTAGTGTGTTATTTACAGGATTAGAAACCAAAGAGTCGAGTACATCAACGGCGATGGTGGGAGAGATCGTGCCTATGTTTGAATTACCAGAAGTCATGGATACGTCTATATTATTAGATGAATCGTTATTTCAGCAACAGCCACTAACTTTGCTAAATGTTTGGGCTGCGTGGTGTGGGATTTGCAAAACAGAACATCAGTTTTTGCATCAGTTAAAAGAGCAGGGCATAACCATTATTGGTTTAGATTATCGAGATGATCGCATTGCGGCTAAACAAGTGCTAGAGCAGACTGGTTCGCCATATCAAGCGGTGATTTTTGATCCAAGAGGATCGCTCGCAATGGATTTAGGTGTTTTTGGTACGCCGACCACTTTCTTAATTGATCAGAAAGGAGTGATATTGCATCGCTTTACTGGCGCTTTAGATGAGAAAAAGTGGCAACGTGAATTTGCTGACTTTTTTGAGGAGTAATAATGAAGCGTTTTTTTAATCTATTGGTGCCATTACTCTGTTTATGTTCCGTCTTTTCCGTTAATGCATCATTGGATAGCAATAACCGTTTATTTGTTGCCGCTGACAAAGCGACAATAGAAAGCGTAGAACTGTTTAAGTTTGATTCTTCAGAGCAACAACAACAAGCGATAGCATTGGCGAAAAGTTTGCGTTGCCCGCAATGTCAAAATCAAAACTTAATTGAGTCAAATTCACCGATAGCGAAAGATCTGCGTTTAGAAGTGTATCAACAGATCAAAGCAGGTAAGAGTGATAAAGAAGTGGTGGCATTTATGACTCATCGTTTTGGCGATTTTGTTCTATATGAACCGCCATTAAATGCTAAAACCTATGTACTTTGGCTATTGCCGTTATTGTTACTTATTGGCTTTGGCATTATGGCGATTAAATCAGTGAAGAAGAATCGTAAAGAGTAAGTTTAGCTTGCTAGTGCGGTGTGCTCTGCTTCATAAGACCATTCAACACAATATTTTGCTAATATTTCTAGTGAGTCTAAGCACTGCTTGGGTGAATTCATATTTTGTTCAGCCAATGCGACTGGAATTTCAGTACAACCAAAAATAACCGCTTCAGCGCCTTGAGCTAGCATATCCTCAAATACAGGTAGCATCATCGCTTTCCCTTTCTCAACATTACCTGCTTTTACTTCGTAAATTCCTGCCATTACTGCTTGTTGTTGTAAATCGTCAGTTTCAATCACATCAATATTATATTGGTTGAGTTTTTGTTGGTACATCTTGGTTTTCATTGTTGCCGTTGTTGCTAATAATCCTACGGTTTTATGCTTACGTAATTGAGTTTCTTGTACAACGCTATCAATAATACTAATGGTGTGAACATGGCTTGTTGAACTCAATTGCGGATACCAGTAATGCGCGGTATTGCATGGAATAACAATACACTCTGCACCCGATTGCTCTAATTGATCAAAACTGTGTTTTAGCTCTGGATAAGGGTTAGTGCCGTGACCCATGATAAATGCCGTTCTATCTGGGATCTGTGGAACACTACTTACAATCAATGGAATATGCTCTTGATCGTTATGTGCAGGTGTTTGACTGATAATCTTCATCATAAATTCAACCGTTGCCAATGGCCCCATACCACCTAAAATACCTAGTTTTTTATTCATCATTTTTTCCCTATTAGTGTTGAGCCAGTTGAATCAAACTCAATGGCACCAAGAGACGTTGAGTAAGTCGGTAAAACAAAGACACACCAAGGAACCCCATTTTTAGCCCCCAATCGATACATATCAATACCACTGAAATTTCGATTAATACCGACATAAAACATCCTATTTCTACTAAGTAATTCATTTTTATATTCATCGTAGAACGATGCATAAGTTGAATAAATAATGTCAGCTGGCGTCTAGGTTGTTAAATGCTAAGAATCATCTTGCTATGCTAAATAAGCATGGTGGATTTCACATAAACTAAATCTATCTCTCGGTACTTTAAGATAACGACTATTTTTTATGCAATTATTGCTCTATTTCTTTAATTTTTAGTGACTTATTAGAGGTTGTTGGCATAAAAAAAGATAATAAATAGCAATAATGCACTTTAGGAATAGTGATATTTGCCCTTATAAGTTTGCGATGAGAAAATGACATGAACATAGAAAGTAAATGGTTAGAAGATTTTTTAGTATTGGCTAAAGTTAGAAATTTTTCACAAGCAGCCATACTTAGAAATGTAACCCAACCGGCATTTAGCCGTAGGATCCGTTTATTAGAAGAGACAATAGGTGCTGAATTAATAAATCGAAAAAGTAAGCCTATTGGCCTAACTCCTAGCGGTAAGTTATTTCGAGTGACCGCCAGGACATTGGTGAATCAAATTGTGACAGGTATTGACCAAATTTCAGATTTATCTCAACTTGGAGGGAATGTTGTTCAAGTTGCAGCGGCTCATTCATTAGCAACCCATCTAATTCCTAAGATTCAAAAAACATTACCCGAAGGTAATTACAAACCTATATTAAGTATTGAAGCTATTGATGTTGACCAAGCGACTAAAGAACTAAGAGATGGAGCGTGCGATATTCTATTGGCGTTTGATGATGATATTTTAAGGTTACCGCCATACCAATCATTACTAATTGCAAAAACAGAGCTTTTACCTGTGAGCGCATGTGATGATAATGGGGCTCCTATTTATCAATTTGATAATAAAAATGTAGTTCCATGGCTTGCTTATAGTTCTACTTCATATATGGGAAGACAAGTTGAAACTGTAAAAGATGAGGTTTTATTGAAACCCGTATTTTCATCGTCAATGACAGATATGTTGAAGATGCTAGTACTTGATAAGCAAGGCATTGCTTGGCTTCCTGCTTATAGTATTGAGAAAGAATTGAAACAAAAAAAAGTCGCAATCATTGGCGAGCAATCATTACGACTTCCGATTGAATACTATGCTTATCGCTATCAAGCTAGATTGCATCCCGCAGGAGAGAAAGTGTGGAACATTCTTTGCGAAATAGAATCTTAGTTTTTGTCGATGGGTTCTTTTTCTAAATTTATTGTTGGTACACAAAGAATCAAAATCGATGCGCTAATGATGGACGCCATGAGATCCGTTGGCCAATGCATTCCAAGCCATAAGCGACTTAAACCTACACCAACTCCCCAGCTAATCACTGCCGCGGTTAGTACATAGTGCTTATGACGAAGTAAAAAGCCACCCCAGAATAAAACACAGATAGCGGCAAAAATAGTATGACCTGATGGGAATGAATAATTCGTACCTTGACGCCATTGATCAATACGAGCTGGGCTAACAAGCGTTTCAACCATTGAGATCATATCTTGTTTATCTTGTTCTTTTAATAAGTAAAACGCATCAGGGCTTTCAACGATACTGACTTGTGTTAATGCTTGAGTAAAAGGACGAGGGATCTCAGTGATGGCTTTAACACTGGTTTTAAGTATTAAGCTAAGTACTAATAAGATGGCAAATTGAAGATAGAGGGACAATATCTTCTTGAAAGGCATACGCTTAATAATAGGTAAGCAACAAAGTATTGCCGAAGTGACGATAAAAAGAGGATGGCCGGCAGAACGACTTAACAAGCTAAGAAGACTATTTGCTGTCTCTGACATTGGGTCAAATAAATTGGGTGTTGGAATGATCAAAATAACCAACAGCATCGCTGCAATAAACAGAAAAAAAGCAACGAGTTCGTAAATACGGTTTTTAGGTGAAAATGAAAATAACATAGTAAATTGTTTCATAAAATTAAGTGTCATTAGTGTACCTTGCTTGCACGCTCTATGGGCACAATAAATGTAGAAAAAACGGATAATGAGTAGAGTTATTACTCCATAATGTAACAAAAGATTACAATTAGGTGCTTTCTTATGGTTACAAAATCTTCAAATAGAATTAACCATTGTCAGAGGGGGTTTAAATAAACGTCAAAAAATCACTGGTCAGATTTCTGGCATTGATCCATATCCATACACTCGGCGCACTATAAAAAAGAGAGCCGAAATGCTAGGACATTCTTTTATTAAAAGAGTTCGAATATTTTAGCCACTACTCGTGGATATGAAGTAAATGATGAACACCCCTTTTTCTCGCTCACTGTTAGCAACAAGCACATTATTAATTAGCTCAGCATCGTTAGCGGCTGGTTTTCAAGTCAACGAACATTCAGCAACGGGTTTAGGCCGCGCATTCGCAGGTGAAGCGGTTATTGCTGATAACGCATCAGTATTAAGCCGAAACGCCGCGGCAATGATGATGTTTGATAAAGACGCGTTTTCTATGGGTATGACAGTCGTCAAACCTGACGTTACCGTTAAAAATGGAACGTATAATCGTCCGAATGGGACATTGAACGTTAAATATAATCCACTAACAGGAAAGAAATCGTTTGATTCAGCTGCCGTTGGTTATGATTCAGTCAATGTGGCTGATGTTGATGGCGTCGCTCCAATAGCAGTAGTTCCAAACTTCTATTACATCCACCCTATAAATGAAAAATTTGCAATCGGTGTTGCTGCGTACTCAAATTTTGGGACCGGCACAGAGTTTGAATCTGATTATAAAGCCCCAATTTTTGGTGGAACAACGAGCGTTCAAAGTATGAACTTAGGGTTAAGTTTGGCTTATCGAGTAAATGAACATTTAAGTTTCGGTGGTGGTATTGATATTATTTATGGGATGGGAGATTTGTATCGAGATGCTGATGGTGATGTAACGGTTAATGTAGATGTTGCTGGTATACCGCCTTCAAAAGATCCGTCCCTTAGTATTAATGGCAAAACGAAGGTTGTTGATATTCAAGCCACCGGAGTAGGCCTTGGGGCTAAT
>NZ_CAWPRC010000157.1:0-40328 GCF_963890165.1 Aliivibrio sp. SR45-2
TATTTTCTTTATCTAGATCAAAGTGTCTTGTTAGCCAGTTAGCGACAAATCAGGCTTTATTCGTTACCATTTAAACCAATTACAATAATTAATTGGCTAAGTATTATGAAAATTTCTGTTGATGGTGGTTCTTTTAAAGTTTCAGTCGAAACCGAATATGAAGGATTGATTGCTGAAGCAACTCATATATTCCACACTACACGCGAAGAAGCGGGATCAAACGACAGAGCTATTCTGCGTTTTCTACAAATCATCATTGAACACCGTGAAGATAATGATGCGATTGGTTATGCATCAATGGGATTACTCGGCTGGTATAACGAGATGATTTTTCCTGTGTTAGATAAAGACATCGAATTAAATTTACCTAAGATTTTACCTCATTTACTTAATCCAGCAGGTGATCTTACGGCAACAAGTGAAACGGAAGGAAACACCTTTAAACACTGATCGATTATTATTTCTAAACAAAAAATAAACGCCCTAATGTGATGACATTGGGGCGTTTTTTGTTGGTCGCACTTTTTAATTATCTTGAATTAGGTTATTTTAATTATGCTGTATTGTGTTGCGAATTACCTGTCTTTGTCTCATCATAATGCTTACCGCTGTCTTCTCTTCTTCTAATTTTTCTGCCTATTTAAGGATATTAAATGAGCACTCGAGCCCCACGAATTTTAATTGCAGGATCAACTGGCTATTTAGGCGGTCATATTGTGAAAGAGTTATTAAAAACCTCGTCAGATTTTAAAGCATTAGGGCGAAACAGAGCCAAACTTGAAGCGATTGGATTAAGGGATAAGCAAATGACACTTGCCGAAGTAACGGATGCCAAGTCTTTGATCGGGTGCTGTGATGGCATTGATGTCGTTATTTCTTGTGTCGGTATCACTCGTCAAAAGGATGGACTCGGTTACATGGATGTGGATTTTCAGGCAAATGTGAATTTGTTACGAGAGGCTGAAAACGCGGGCGTTAAAAAGTTTATTTATATTTCGGCTTTTAATGCTCAGAAATACAAACAAGTAAGATTATTGAATGCGAAAGAACGTTTTTCTGAGTCATTATTAGCATCGACAAAATTAATTCCTTGTGTGATCCGACCAAATGGGTTTTATGCTGATATTGAAGCCTTTTATACAATGACAGCCTCTGGGCGTGCTTATGTTTTTGGTAAAGGAGAGGTACGATTAAATCCAATTCATGGTGAAGATCTGGCTCATTTTTGTATAGAAGCTATTGATAAAAAAGAAAAAGAATTTGATGTGGGTGGCTCTGAGGTTTTATCTGCGATGGATATTGTGAATCTCGCGTTTCAAGCTCAAAATAAACAACCTAAAACGACCGGTTTACCTGATTGGATAAGATGCATTGCGGTATATATTACGTCTAAATTACCTGAAAAATTTGGAGGGCCTGCGGAGTTTTTTCTTACGGTTATGGCACAAGATATGATTGCACCTAAATATGGGGATCATAAATTAGGTGAGTATTTTCAAGCTATGTTTGAAAAAGATAAATAAAGAGTGATAATATTTTTTTTGGAATAAATAGATTGGTACTTATATCAATTCATGGAGGGAATGATGAAGATAGAAATAACAACGGCACCAGAGAAAATGGATATTGAAGAGATCCGTACGCACTTACGTCAATATAATATGCCTCACCTAAAAGACATTTTTCATACCGAGGTAATGTGCACGACCAAAGATGACTCAGGGAATAAAATGGGTGGCCTTGTTGGTGAAGTATGGGGTGAATGGCTTATTGTTAAGTTCTTATGGGTGGATGAAAAACACCAAGGACAGAGTATTGGAAGTCAATTATTGGTAAAAGCAGAGAACTTTGCTAAGAGTAAAGGCTGTCATTCTAGTTTTCTTGATACCTTTAGTTTTCAAGCTAAGCCTTTTTATGAAAGACACGGCTACAAGGTTAAAATGAAACTTGATAACTTCCCCATTTCCGGTCAGCGCTACTATATGGTTAAATCGCTATCAGTCTAAAGATACTTAAATGGTGAGGCCGTTGGCTGTAAATTAAGATAAATACGGATTACATCAATACGCCAAAGAGCGTTCACTTTACACTGACGCAAAACCATTAATGATATAGATCATGAGCCAAGAAGAAATTCAAAAAACGATAGCGAGTTTTACTTGCATAGAACAAGCGTTAGAACACTTTGACATTGGATTTGATAGTCGATTTATTGATGATAATCGAATTCAGTTAATGAAACGTTTTAATGGTTATTTATTATTGGCAAAACCTGATGATTGGTTCTCGGCTCGCCGTGCATTGAAAAACGCTTACTGCAAAGTCCTGCGAAGTTATTTAAGTAAACACACTCGTTCTGCTTGCCGGGGATGCACTACATGCCAACGCAGGTAAAAAACGCCCACAATACACATAATATTGAGGGCGTTTTTATTGTTCTACAACGGTAAATTACTTAACGTTTAATGTATTCATTTGTTGTTGTAGTTTATCCAATTGCTGCATTTTTGCTTTTAATTGAAGCGACTCAGAGCTAATAGCCGCAGGATTCATTGTTTGACCCAGTTGCATTGGGTAATCAGGCAATGTGTTAAAGAACTCACCTAATACGTCTTGCATTGGTACAAATAACCACATGTTATCGGCCATCCAGCGTAGGTACATGCCTGATTCGTGTGGTGCTTTTTCAAATGGGTCAGCACGTAGGTGAATAATTTGAGGCCAGTTTGGTGTTAAGCGAACGGCATCTGCAATGTTACCTTCCATAACAGCGAAGTTCAGTTTCCAATCTTTCCAACGAACTGCATTCAATTCTCCATTTGCGGTGAAATACAATAGAGATTCACGAGGGCCTTTATCTACTTTACCTTCAAAGAGGGGTTTGAAGTCGTAACCATCGATATGTACTTTGAACTCTTTGCCATTGGCTTTGTAGCCTTTAGCCAGTTTTTCTTTTACATCAGGTACGCCTGCAGCATCAAGTAACGTAGGTAGCCAATCTTGGTGAGCCATCATTTCATTAATTTTTGTGCCTGGTTTGATGGTTCCCGGCCAGCGAACAAGCTGAGGAACACGCATTCCGCCTTCCCATGTTGTGCCTTTTTCACCATAGAACGGAGTGGCACCGCCATCAGGCCATGTTGCTGTCTCTGCACCGTTATCGGTTGAATAAATAACAATGGTATTATCCGCCACGCCTAAATCGTCTAGTTTATCCAGAAGGATACCAACTTGGTCATCGTGCTCCATCATGCCATCAGCATAAATACTTACGCCAGATACGCCTCGGTATTTTTCTTGTAAGCGAGTCCAAACGTGCATACGAGTGGTGTTGTGCCAGATGAAGAAAGGTTTATTAGCTTTAACGGCTTTTTCCATAAACGCGAGTGAAGTGTCTAGGAATTCTTCATCCGCATGTTCCATACGTTTACGCGTCATTGGGCCGGTATCTTCGATTTTACCGTCAGCGAATGACTTAATTACACCGCGAGGGCCGTAATTCTTACGGAATTCAGGGTCTTTAGGGTAGTAGTATGTTTCTGGTTCTTCTTCTGCATTTAAGTGGTAAAGGTTACCGAAGAATTCGTCAAAACCATGGTTTGTTGGTAGGTGTTTATCTTGGTCACCAAGGTGGTTTTTACCAAATTGCGCCGTCATATACCCTTGCTCTTTTAATAAGTCAGCAATGGTTGGTGCCCAATCAGGAATACCGTGATCAGATCCTGGCATACCGATAGTCAGTAGACCAGTACGGAATGGTTCTTGACCTGTGATGAAAGCGGCACGTCCTGCTGTACAAGATTGTTGTCCATAGTGGTCAGTAAAGAGTGCGCCTTCGTTAGCAATACGATCAATGTTTGGTGTGTCGTAGCCCATCATGCCTTGGTTGTAAGCACTGATGTTCCAATAACCTACATCATCCCCAAAAATAGCAAGAATGTTTGGCTGAGAAGCGGCCATTGTTGCTCCTGATGTGGCAAGTAGGCCAACACCAATAGCAATCTTATTTAAATGATTACCCATAGATAACTCCAATTAGTTGCGATTAATTATCTGCACTCTAAATGAGAAATAAAGGCTCGTCGCTTTATAGGCGTTATAACCAAAAGTTATTTTCGTTTGTAATTCATTGATTTTGTTCTGTTTTAACTAGAAATACAACGTCTGGCTTATTGATGAGAAGTGAGACCTTTCTCAAGAGTTTGACGTGGTAATTCTTTAAATATCTTAGCGTATCGTATGGCATAACGTGACCAACGATAGACGTCACTAGCAATCGCAGCATCAAATACGGTGATTGTCTCTGGTTGTCTTAAAGCCCGTCGAAATGCAAAGAGTTTGCTTATTTGTTCGAATTCTTTAGGGGTAAATCCGACAGAGTACTTGAATGCATTACGAATGGTTTTTTCTGAAATACTATTCTGGCTTGAAAGTAACCGGATTGCTTCTGTAGATGACATCTCTATCATAAAATCAATGCATTTTGGGATGAAATCTTTTCTAGGTAAGCGACTTCTTCCTGCTGATGCTTCTGGACGCATTGGGGTTGGATGAAAAGAAAGTAGCTCTACAATTCGCATGAGCAATATGGCACCAATATTTGAGGTATGATCTGGGAACGCTTTGCTGGCTTTTTTTGCGACTTCTTTTAACTCTTGAGCATAATTGATATCAATGTTTACAGGCACCATGCTGTGACAAAGTTGGTTGAATTTTTTGTTGTCACTTTTTACATCACAGACCAAAATTGGTGAGTGAGCGGGGATTTGAAAACAAAAGGGAAGTTGGCTTTGTTCTGAAATCAACGCGAATTGATTGTCTTCACATTGAATGCCATTTAAACGTAAACCTCCGTTGTTTACATCGAGTAATAACAAGGTTTTTGAATGAAATGATAAAGGTAAATGAAAACTAAATAAAACGAGTGGATCGGGACTTTCGAATAGATAGAAATTTACGTTATCGCGCTTGGTGCATTGAAAGGTAAAATTAGCCATGTCTAATGATGAAGAAAAATGAGGGATCAATACGTGACCATGAAATAAATCCCACAGTTTTTCGCTAAATTCATCAAATGTAAAGTGATCGGAATGTCTCATCTTTTCTACCTTTAAATTCATTAAGTAATAAACAGAGCTCAATGTGAGCTCTGTTTATTTGGTAGGTATTTATTTACCCGCGTTTGAGATTTTTTCCATGTTCATCATTTGATCCATGACTTTATCAACTGAAAAACTTGGAATTTCTTGACGAGGAGGGAATTCTTTAAAGCTTTCTAGCATTTTTGCGACTGTAGCCTGTGCTGGAACGAGTAAGAACACATGGTCAAATGTCCATTCATCATAACCAAATCCTTGGTCTGCTTTTTCGTACGGGTCCACTTTCAGATCGAAGATCATTGGAATACGTAACGTAGTAAGTTCTCGTGTCCAGACTTTCCAGCCCTGATGTTCTTGGATTTTAAAATGCAGTTTCCAACGACCATCACGCATCGCAAGTAGATCACCATCATCAGACCAATAGAAGAACTCTTTACGAGCACTGTCTTTTGTTTTTCCTGTTAGGTAGTTTACTTGGTCATACCCATCTAAATGGTTTTTATAGGTTGTGCCATTATCTGCTTTGTAGCCTTTTAACAGCTCTTGCTTGATATTCTTGTTACCTGCAATCGCGGTTAGGGTTGGTAACCAATCTTCACCAGCAAATAGACCGTTTAATTTTGTTCCCGGCTTAATGTGTCCAGGCCATTTAACAACGGCAGGAACTCTAAATCCGCCTTCCCAGCCGGTATTTTTTTCACCACGGAATGGACCAAATGACGCATCGGGCCAAGTCGCATTCATCGGGCCATTATCCGTTGTATAGATAATTACGGTGTTATCACTGATACCCAGATCATCTACTTTGTCGAGTAATTGACCGACGATGCCATCATGTTCAACCATTCCATCTGCGTAATCACCAAGCCCTGTTTTACCTGAGTTTTCCGCTTTGATATGTGTTCGTATATGCATTCTTGTTGCGTTGTACCAGGTAAAGAATGGTTTATCTGCTTTCACCGCTTTGGTCATGAAGTTCATTGCCGCATCTAATGTTTCTTCATCTACGGTTTCCATACGTTTACGTGTTAATGGACCTGTGTCCTCAATTTTACCATCGGCGTAAGAGTGAATAACGCCACGAGGTCCGAAGTTCTTACGGAAGCTTGGATCTTTTGGATAGTCGGGATTCTCGGGCTCTTCTTCGGCATTCAAGTGATAAAGATTACCAAAAAACTCATCAAAACCGTGATTGGTTGGCAGCATGTCATCACTGTCACCTAAGTGGTTTTTGCCAAATTGACCAGTGGTATACCCTAAATCTTTAAGGGTTTGTGCAAGGGTTATATCTTCTGCTTGCAGACCCTGTTTCGCGCCGGGCATGCCTACTTTAGTTAAGCCTGTACGGACCGGCATTTGACCGGTAATGAAAGCCGAACGTCCAGCAGTACAAGATTGTTGGCCGTAATAAGACGTAAATAAGGCACCGTCATTGGCTATGCTATCAATGTTCGGAGTTTCGTAGCCCAGCATGCCTTGGTTGTATGCAGAAATGTTTCCGTAACCAATATCATCACCAAAAATCACGAGGATGTTGGGTTGCGCTGCTGCATAGGCAACATGAATTCCCGAAATGGCTAATCCAGTAGCAATCGCGGTTTTCTTTATTATTTTATTCATGGATTTTTCCTAAAAGAATGTATTTTTCGATCAGGAGAATATTTGAAAGAAAGGCTTATAGTGCTGCAAAAACGGAAATAACGCTGTATTGGAAATGGTTATGTTGCTCATAACTGCAAGTTATAATTAATCATGTAAATAAAATGTTGATTATTTTATTGCTGATGTTTACTTTGTGTACTATACATTAACAGATGCTCTTTTATTAATGGAAACAGGAGTTTATATGGAAGTTAAAAAGGGAACCCAACGTAGATTAAGTATTCTAGCTGCCGTTCTAATGGGCGCTTCTGGCTATACTGTCGCCGCTGAGAAACCAAACATCTTAGTTATTTGGGGGGATGATATTGGTCAATCAAATATCAGTGCTTACACCTTTGGATTAATGGGATACAAAACACCGAACATTGATAGTATTGCTAAAGAAGGGATGATGTTTACCGATTATTACGGTGAGCAATCTTGCACTGCTGGACGTTCTACATTTATTACCGGGCAGAGTGTTTTGCGTACCGGATTAAGTAAGGTTGGGCTCCCTGGCTCTGATATTGGCTTACAGCCTGAAGATGCAACGATTGCTGAAGTACTAAAACCAATGGGTTACATGACAGGTCAATTTGGTAAAAACCACCTTGGCGATAAAGATGACATGCTGCCAACAAACCACGGTTTTGATGAATTTTTTGGCAACCTTTATCATCTAAATGCTGAAGAAGAGCCTGAGAATATTGATTATCCTAAAGATCCTGAATTCCGTAAAAAATATGGTCCTCGTGGTGTTATCCATTCTTATGCCGACGGGAAAATTGAAGATACGGGACCACTAACACGTAAACGTATGGAAACCGTGGATGATGAAACAGCGTCTGCAGCAATTGATTTCATGGGGCGTGCGGTGAAAGCCGATAAGCCATTCTTTGTGTGGTGGAGTGCGACGCGTATGCACTTTAGAACACACGTGAAACCTGAGCTTCAAGGTTCAACTGGCATTAGTAACTACGCTGATGGAATGGTTGAGCACGATAACCACGTTGGGGAATTATTGAAAGCCGTTGATAAGCTGGGTATTGAAGACAATACGATTGTGTTCTATTCAACGGATAATGGTCCACACATGAATACATGGCCTGATGCGGGTACAACGCCGTTCCGTAGTGAGAAAAATACGAACTGGGAAGGTGCATACCGTGTTCCTGCTATGGTTCGTTGGCCGGGTAAAATCGAACCGGGTGTGGTTTCTAATGAAATTATGCACCACATGGATTGGTTACCAACATTTGCCGCTGCTGCGGGGGATGACAAAATTAAAGAAAGTCTAAAGAAAGGGGTTAAACTTGGTAATAAGAGTTTCAAAAACCATCTTGATGGCTACAACTTCTTACCTTACTTAACTGGTAAAGAAGAGAAAAGTCGTCGTGAAGAGATTTTCTACTTTACCGATGATGGTGACTTAGCTGCGCTTCGTTATAATCAATGGAAAGCGGTATTCATGGAGCAACGTATGAAAGGTACGTTAGCAATTTGGGCAGAACCTTTAGTTATTCTACGTTTACCTAAATTGTTTAACTTACGTATGGACCCATACGAAGTGGCTGATGTAACGTCAAATACGTATTACGATTGGTTATTGGATCGCGCTTATATGTTTGTCCCTGCTCAAGCCTACGTAGCGAATTTCTTAGCTACGTTCGAAGAGTTCCCTCCACGCCAAAAAGCAGCAAGTTTCAGTTTGGACCAAGTAATGGAAAAACTGCAACAACCACATAATAGTAAGTAACATAATATTGTGTATTAATCGGGCTCTTCGGAGCCCTTTTTATTTTTAGTCGAAACCTTCGTTAATTCACAGAACCTATAGCTTGGATGGAAAATAGACGTTATATAAGCTATATCTAAATGATTGTTATCTTTAGTTTTAAAGATAAAGAACCAAATAAATACCAATACAAGGATGTATATGAGCAGTAAAAGAATCGTCTATGGATTTTTCGTGGTATGGATGAGCATAATGACATTTTCATCAACTGTATTTTCTGCGGATTTTGTGGGCAGTGATACGTGTGTTGGTTGTCATGAAGACGCGGTTGACGCATGGAAAGGATCTGATCATGAAATGGCCATGAAACACGCGGATAAAGACAGCGTGTTTGGTGATTTCAATGAGGTAATATTTGAGTTTAAAGGAAAACCAAATCGTTTTTTTAAGAAAGGCGATGAATATTGGGTCAATATCGAAGGGCCTGATGGTAAATTTCATGATTACAAAATTAGCTACACCTTTGGGTTCGAGCCATTGCAACAATACATGGTGGAGTTTGAAGATGGGCGTATTCAATTAATTCCATTCGCGTGGGATTCAAGAGAAAAGAAAGAAGGTGGTCAACGTTGGTATCACCTTTACCCCAATATGGAAAAAACCGATGAGTTCTATTGGACTAATACCGGTCAAAATTGGAACTTCATGTGTGCCGATTGTCACTCAACCGACGTAAAGAAGAATTACGACGCGAAGACGGATACCTATAATACCAGTTGGTTTGAAATTAATGTCGGTTGTGAAGCCTGTCATGGCCCTGCAAGTGAGCATATTGCATGGAGTGAAAACCAAGAGAAAACCACCAACCCCCATTATGGTTTTGATCGTGATTTAAGTAAATCAGTAAAAGAGTGGGTGTTTAAAGAAGGGCATACAACGCTTCAACCAAAAGAGATTACACAAACTGACCAAGTCGTGGTGTGCGCGCAATGCCATAGCCGTCGAGTTCAAATTAATGAAGATCAAGCACATGTAGAAGGATCTTTATTAGACAGTTATTTACCGAGCTTAATTACTTCTGATTTATACCATAACGATGGTCAGATCTATGATGAAGATTATGTATACGGTTCTTTCATGCAATCAAAAATGGCAGAAAAGGGCGTAACTTGTACTAATTGCCATAACCCGCATTCAACCAAATTAGATATTCCAGAGCAAGCCGTGTGTAGCCAATGTCACATTGCATCGGAATATACACCTGAAAAACATACCTTCCATGAAGCCAATACAGACGCATCACAATGTACAACGTGTCATATGCCAGAAACAACGTACATGGGCGTAGACGCAAGACGAGATCACAGTTGGCAAATACCAAGACCCGATTTAAGTAAAAACATCGGGACACCTAATGTGTGTACTCAATGTCATGAAGAGAAAGACGATGTGTGGGCAGATAAAAAAGTCGGTGAATGGTTCCCTGATTCTGCTTATCGAAATCAGCAACATTTTGCTGTGGCATTCTATGCCTCAGACATTAATTATCGCGGAGCAGGAGATGCACTTTCATATACAGCACAAGATGCAAAACAATCAGGCATTATTCGGGGTTCTGCTTTACAACGTTTAAGCGCGTTTCCAAGTAAAAATACCTTAGTGGCATTGGGTCGAGCGGTAAAACATGATGATGAGTTAATTCGTCTAGGGGCTATTCAAGGATCGGCAGGATACCCATCTCATGATCGTTGGCAGATATTGTCGCCCTTACTAACGGATAACGTATTGGGTATTCGTGCTGAGGCAGCGGGAGCATTAGTGGCGTACTGGCCTGAATGGAACCCACTTCAACGTGAGCAATTAACGCCAGCACTTAATGAGTACATGAATGTTCAATTGTTTAATGCAGATAGAGGTTTTGGTCGGACTAATTTAGGTAACGTATATCGAGCACAAGGTGAGTTTGAAAAAGCAGAAGAAGCGTATTTAGGGGCGATTAATGTAGAACCGTACTTTGTGAACAGTTACGTAAACCTTGCGGATTTGTATCGAGTTCAAGGCGATGAAATGAAAGGCCTTACGTTGATGCAACAAGGGATCAAAGCACAGCCTAAATCTGGCGCATTACGTTACAGCGCTGGATTGTCATTATTGCGTTTAGGTAAGAAAACAGAAGCATCGAATTACTTTAAACAAGCAACAGAAACTGAAGCACAAAATGCGCAGTACTGGTATGTATATGGCCTTTCTTTAGAGGGGATAGATGCCAATAAAGGTGCGGTAGCATTAGAGAAAGCATTTAGTTTAAGTGGTAATCCTCAACATTTATTCGCTCGGTGTGATCAATTGTTAAAAGCCAAATCACCACAAGCAAAACAATGCATTACCCAATTGGAGCAATATGCCCCTAAAAATGTGATCGCAGATCTTAAGAAACGGCTTTATTAATGAGCACTATAACCAATAGTTATGATGGATTTAACTAGAATGGATTATAGATAAAAAATCAGACAAGTGGACTTAAGGAGAAAACATGAATCAAACTCAACAGGCTATTACCTCGCTTATTTCTCAAGTGGAGAAATCAGTGATTGGTCAATCCCATGTGGTTCGTTCACTTGTCATTGGGTTATTAACTCAAGGACACGTTTTATTAGAGGGCTTACCGGGAACGGCCAAAACGCGCTCGGTAAAATCGCTAGCGGATAATTTGCATACGTCGTTTGGGCGAATTCAATTTACGCCCGATTTACTGCCATCCGATGTGACGGGTACAGAGATATACCAAGAGCAAAATGGCAAACCGCAATTGCATTTTCAACCGGGGCCTATTTTTAACAGCATTGTATTGGCGGATGAAATTAACCGTGCGCCAGCCAAGGTTCAAGCTGCATTGTTAGAAGCAATGGCAGAAGGCACCATTACCGTTGGTGATCAAACCCATACATTACCAGAATTGTTCATGGTACTTGCAACACAGAACCCAGTAGAGCAAGAAGGAACCTATCCGTTGCCTGAAGCGCAAATGGACAGATTCATCATGAAGGTGTCGGTTGATTATCCAGATGATGACGCTGAATTAGATATTATTCGCCTTGTGCGAGGGGAAGAGTCCGGCAATAAAATACGTCAAACAGAACAATCAGAAGTAGAAGCATCGATTCAATTAGATCCCTCAATGGTTATGCAAGCTAGATCTGAGCTTTCGTCTGTCGAGGTTTCTGAGATCAGTGAGCGATACATTGTTGCTTTGGTTATGGCGACACGTAAACCTGAGCGTTATTCAGAAACAAACCTGTCTCGTTGGATAGAAATAGGATCGAGCCCTCGTGCATCAATTTCACTTGATAAATGTGCGCGTGCTTATGCTTGGCTGCAAGGTCGAGATTATGTAGAGCCTGATGATATTCGTGCAATGGCACATTCGGTATTGGGGCATCGTATTACACTGAGTTATGACGCATTGGCAGACGGTGTGACTCAGCAGCAAGTGATAGACGAATTATTGGATCACGTTGTTATTGGGTAGGGCTTTTTATGAGCGAAAAAAGCACAGATACTCGTATTCATTGCGAATACAGCCAATTAGTAAAACTGCAATCTCAAGCAAGAGCGTTCAGTTTATTACCGAATTTAAAATCAGGTACAGCTTTGTCTGGTCGTCATTCGTCTATTTTTCGTGGACGAGGCTTAAATTTTGAGGAGCTAAGACATTATCAACTCGGGGATGATATTCGTAATCTTGACTGGAAGGTAACGATGCGAACCGGAAAGCCTCATGTTAGATCGTACACCGAAGAAAAAGATCGCAACTTTATTGTGTGTGTCGATCAGCGTAGCAGCATGTATTTCTCTTCTATTGACACCATGAAATCGGTGGTGGCCGCAGAATTAGCTGCACTGACCGCATGGCGCATTCTTCAAGACAGTGACAGAGTGGGATTTGTCATCAGTTCAAGCGAGAAAATTCATTGGTTAAAACCCAAACGCTCCCAAGGGGATTTACTCCATCGATTGCAATTGTTATCCAATGAAAATCAATCTCTTGATGTAACAAGTAAAGATATCGATGATGTTGGGTTTTCTCAATTTGTTACTCTATTGGGTAGATTAAAATTGAAAGAGGCCACTATCATTATCTTCAGTGATTGGCATGGCGTAACGCCTGATGAGATCACCCATTTAAAGCACCTTCAAAAACATAATGATGTATTAGGGGTATTAATCTCCGATCCTTTTGAATCTCACTTTCCCTCACAAAACAGTGATTGGGTTGTGGGTGATGGATCGTATCAGCTCAATTTAAGTGATGCGAAGAAGTTTGATTTAGCCAATAAAGGGTTGAGTGAACATCAAGATTTAAAGAAAGAACAATTGATTCAATTGATGGCAGCAAAAGGACTTCCGCTTATTGAAGCCGATACGTCTGGCAATCATATAGAGCAATTTAAGCGAGCAATTGGAGGCAGACGATGAGTATTCATGAGCCACCAAGCAGTTATATGCTAAGAAAAATGAGTGAAGTAACCGTTCCTGATCATGTGAGTTGGTTTCCTCAAACCATTGGTTGGAAAATTGTCGCGGTTATTCTGGCTGTTTTTATTGTTTATCAAGCGGTTCAATGGAGTAAAAAATGGTGGGAAAATCGATATCGTCGTGAAGCGATTGCGTTAGTCGCTCTACTGCAGAATTCGATGGATAAACAAAATACGCCACCATTACTTAATTATGATCTCTTTGAAGTAATGAAAGCGGTATTAACTTATTTAAACCCAAATAAAGCCAATGTATTTGGCGAGGCTTTTCTCGTTGATTTAGATTATTACTCAACCAGTGATGTTCTATTTCATGACGAATTGGGCCTGAAATGGATACGATCGTTAGTACAACAGAAACACGCGCTATCATCACAAGAACTGGCTGAATTAATCGTACTGTGTCAGCAATGGCTTGCGGATCATGCTGAGCCACAAGTCGAACAAAAAGGAGAAAAGCATGCAGTTTAATCAACTGGAGTTTGCGAATCCTTATTGGCTATGGATGCTGCCACTACCTATTATTATTTATTGGCTTATTCCTGCTTATCGAACTCGTCAATCAGCAATCAAAGTGCCTTTTTTTGATGTGTTAGTACAAGCGTTAGATGAAAGCCCTTCTGAAGGCGCGAGCCAGCTAAGTGCAAGTCATTGGCAAAAAGCCTTTCTTATTATTTCATGGTGTTTACTGATTTTTGCATTAACTAAACCGACTATTTTGGGTGAACCGCAAACACGTGTAAGTTTAGGTCGAGATGTAATGGTGGTAGTGGATTTATCTGGTTCGATGGCAGAGACCGATTTCGTCTCTAAATCGTCGTCTAGCAAAGGTGATGTTCAAAAAATATCACGCTTAGAAGCAACCAAAGAAGTGTTAGCAGATTTTGTTAACACCCGTAAAGGTGACCGCTTAGGGTTAATACTTTTCGGTGATGCGGCGTTTGTACAAACCCCATTTACCGCCGATCAGAAAGTGTGGTTAGAGCTATTAAATCAAACTGACGTTGGAATGGCAGGACAAAGTACCCATCTGGGGGATGCAATAGGGTTAGCGATTAAAGTATTTGAACAAAGTGCAACAGAGGAAGAGAGCAATAAAGACACCTCTGAGAATAACGTAGCAGGGAAACCTCGCGAGAAAGTCGTTATCGTCTTAACAGATGGTAATGATACTGGAAGCTATGTTGAACCGATTGATGCAGCCAAAGTAGCGGCAGCAAAAGGCGTTCGTATTCATATGATAGCAATGGGCGATCCAAGAACTGTAGGTGAGCAAGCGTTAGATATGGATGTGATTAATCGAGTGGCTGAGGCGTCTGGTGGAAAAGCGTTCCAAGCAATTAACCGCGAAGAATTAGAGCAAGCTTATGAAGCCATTGGTGAGTTAGAGCCTCAATTGTATGAAAGCACCACTTATCGACCAAAACAATCGGTTCATCAATACCCAATAATGTTGATTGTCGTGATGTATTTACTGGCATTTGGTTTTGCGACCATTAAGCGTCATGTTAAATCGGGAGAAAAGCATGTTTGATTCCCTGATGTGGCAACAAATTGTCGACCAATTTCATTTCGTCCGTCCGTTATGGTTATTGGTCTTAATTCCGTTTGGCATTGTCATTTATTTACGCTGGAAACAAGACTCAAAGAATGAATGGCAACAACAACTTCCTAAACATTTACGCAGTGCACTAACGATTAATGAGGCGGGATGGAAAAAACAATTGCCGCTTAAATTACTCAGTGTGTCGATGTTTGTGGCGATCATTGTGTGTGCAGGTCCAACTTGGGAGCGTGAAGCGTCTCCTTTTGGGGAAGACAAAGCGGCTTTGCTTATTGTGCTGGATAACAGTGAATCGATGTTGCAAAAAGATCTTGCTCCAAATCGTTTAGAACGTTCAAAGCAAAAGATCCGAGATTTAATTGCGTTGCGTAAAGGTGGAAAAACCGGATTGATTGTGTTTTCTGGCTCCGCACATCTAGCGATGCCATTAACCAAAGATGACTCTGTTTTTGCGCCATTTTTAGCCGCTATTCAACCGGACATCATGCCCATTGAAGGCAAGAGTGCAGAAACCGCATTGCCATTAATCGAGCCGCAGTTGAGATCTGAAAGTGTAGGCACGGTATTGTTGATTTCTGATGGTGTAAACCCTGCAACGACTCAAGCTTTTGAAACGTATTTCTCAACGAGTAAACATCAATTGTTGGTACTTGCCGCAGGGAATGGAGATCGAGCCAGCGATAACCCAATGGATCTTTCATCACTCAAGTCATTAGCGAATAAAAGTAATGGCAGCGTGGTTGAGGTCACGATCGATGATAGTGATGTTAAGGCATTAAATGGCAAGATTGAACGTCATATGCAACTTAATAATGAATCGGCAATGCCATGGAAAGACATGGGGTATTTTCTTTTATTTCCTATGTCGTTACTGATGCTATCGTGGTTTAGAAAAGGGTGGTTAGTGAAGTGGTGTTTAGTGGCACTGGTTGTATTCCCTAGTTTTTATTCTCTGCCAACCTACGCAGAAACGGTGAGTTTAAAAGCCAAAACAAATGAGCCCGTTAAAGAAGTGACGCTATGGGAAAAAACAACTCAGTCGTGGATGAACTTATGGTTAACTCCTGACCAACAAGGGCAATGGTACTTTAATCAATCGGAATATCTTGAGGCTGCGAAAGGGTATAAAGATCCTCTTAAAAAAGGGATTGCGTATTACTATGCTGGAGAATACAAATTAGCTCACAGTGCTTTTTTACAAGTGAAATCGGATGTAGGGATTTTTAATGCCGGTAATTCACTGGCAAGACAAAGAGAATATGTTGCTGCTCGTGACGTATATCAGTTGTTGTTAAAAAGAGATCTTGATGATGATCTGAAAAAAAAGGTCGAAATTAACTTGGCAATAATGCAAGGCATTGTTGATGAAGTTAATCGGATGAGTAAAAGCCAAGAAGGGGGAACCGATGGACCGGAAGAATCTTTGGAATTAGGTGACGATAAGCCGAAAACGGGCGATGGTGCTGATGAAGAAGTCGATGCTGCAATGATGAAAGAAGAAAAACTGAATGCGAATGAAATCTTAGGAAGCCAAGAGTTAGCTGATAAATGGTTACGTCGTGTTGAGGCGGATCCTAAGTATTTTTTACGTGCCAAATTCCAGCTACAGCTTCGAGCTCAATCGAATACAGAGCAGCCAAATACCGAGTTATCTGAGCGTGAAAAACCAAATAATAAAGAGGTGAAGTAATGTCTCAAAATAATGATAAACGTCGCGCAATACACCTTTGTCTTTTGGTTGTGATTGTATTAACGGTTCTGAGTTTTAGTGCTCGTTCTCATGCAGCCGAAAAGCTGGCTGAGTCAGACCAAATCACAATCACAACGTGGTTAACTGATACGGATATCGGCAAAGAAAATAGTGATAAGACACCGCCAACGTACGCCGTCAATCAACAAGTTATACTATATATTGAAGTGGTTACGCCAAGGTGGTTTACTGGCGGAACTCGCATCGCCCCTATCGAAATTCCAAATGTAGTCGCAAAACAACGCAATCAATTGGCAACAAACTTTACAGAAAGACGAAATGGAACAACGTGGACACACCAACGTTGGGAAGTGACGTTATACCCACAATCAGAAGGCAATTTTGTTGTTCCGCCAACAGCGGTTGAGGTTCAAGTCTCACGAGACGGTGGTGGTAACGCTTCTGGTGTGTTGTATACCGATCCTCAACAATTTTCAGCCATAACACCTTCTGGATTGTTAAGTGATGAATCTAAATGGGTTTCTGGTCGTGATTTTTCGATAGAACAAGAATGGGATAAATCGAACGATGAATTAAAAGCGGGTGATGCAATAACTCGTACGTTAACGATAAAAGGATCTGACACATTAGCGATGTTAATCCCTGAGTTGATTAGTGCCACATCAACCGTTAACTATCAAACGTATGCTCAGCCAAATCAATTAAGTGATTCTCAAACGCGTGGCGATTATTTGTCTGAGCGAAAAGAATCGGTCGTTTATGTGCTTCAAAATGGGGGAGAACTGACCTTCCCCCCAATTAATTTAACCTGGTGGGATACCGATGCTCAAGAATTAAAAACCATTACGCTTGATGGAAAATCGTTTGCTGTCACTCATACTTTGAGTTCTTGGTTACATCAATATTGGCAATTATTGAGCGTTTTGGTTAGCTTGGGTTTAGTTGTATTATTTATCGCAGTTAAAACAATTCGTTATTATCAAACTCATCCATTACCGGCTTGGTTTGTGTATTCAAAAGCGGTGAAAAAACAAGAGTGGGGAACCGTACGAGTTTTTCTTTATCGAGCACTGAGATCTAGAAATAACCAATTGGAATTAAAGCAATATCGTACGACAAAGGATTGGCAGCAAGAGACGTCTGACTTTCAAACCGATGCAATTACAAAGACGTTGTCTAGGCGTTTATGGAAACAGATTTCCCAACCAATAAATGGATTGTCTTCTCTGTGGGGTAAATGGAAACCAAAAGAGGTATTTCCTCAGTTGAGTCAACAGCGAGAAAAATATGAGAAAAACCAAGAGTATCAACACAAAAGTGATGATTAGAGGTTGTGTCATACCTTTAGCTCTATACAGTGAATGCAGGATAAATCAGCAGTGTCAGTAGTTATGAAAAGTACAGAGCTTAACCTTATTCCTATCTTCGTTGCTATTTATGAAGAGAAGAACCTTTCTAAAGCAGCAGCAAGGATGAGCATTAGCCAACCTGCTGTCAGTAAAGCATTAAAAAGATTACGTGAAATTTACGATGATCCTTTATTTCATCGAAATACATCAGGAGTAGAGCCAACGGTATTCTCTTCTGATATTTATCCAGCGATGTCTGCGGCACTGAAGAATTTCACCTCAACATTATCGGCCTCAAGGGAGTTCGATCCTAAAACATCTAATCGTATTTTCTCTATTGCTGTCGTATCGACAGTGAGTTATTCATTGATCCCTAAATTAGTGAAACACATTCGTTTATGCGCACCGAATGTTTCATTAGAAATTCATCCTCAATTTACAGAGGATCTTGAATCTGATCTGCGTTTACAGCGGTATGATTTAGTTATTGATATGGCAATCCGAGGTCGTACGATTTTAAAGTCTGAGGTGATTTATACCGAAAGGTTACGAGTCGTTTGTAGTGAAAGTCACCCTCGAATTGGGGATTCCATTTCATTAGACGAATTTTTAAAAGAAGAACATGTTGCTGCATCACGCTGGCACAGTCGCAGTAGCTTGTTAAATGCTGATGATATTGGAGAACTTGAGGCTCGAAATATTGTAATTAGAGCTGCAGGGGCATTTGAAATGATGCCGATTATTGGTTCAACAGAGATGATCGGAATGTTGCCACAATCGGCAATTGATGATTTAGGTGCGTATTACAATTTAAAATCATTAGATTTACCTTTTGGTCGTCAACAACATGACTTGTGTACGATTTGGCATCCGAGTAGAACGGCTGAAAGTGGACATAGATGGTTGAGACAACAAATTCAAAAAGCAGTGAAAATAGAGTTAAACACGGATTAAATTCCATTATATTGCAGGGCTCTTTATGAGAGCTGTGACGTTATTGCTTTAATTGAGCATAATAAAAAGCAGCATTGATTTCTCAATGCTGCTTTTTTCGTATATTTAACAGGTTAGTTGCTTGTGACTTCTGTTAATACGTTTCCGGTTGCGCCACTTGGTTGAGTTATGCCTAAGATACTTGATAGCGTTGGGGCAATATCATAAGGTGTTATTTCTCGACTTACTTTCTCGTCATCAATATTGTATCCCGCAAAAATGACGGGAACATACGTATCGTAACGCCACGGTGAACCGTGAGTTGAGGCAATGGTTAATCCTCCCATGTCATTGATGAAGTTACGCGGTTGATAGACAACATAAACATCGCCAGAACGTGTTGGGTAGTAGTTATTTTTAACCAGTTGCATAGTATGAGTATTAGGGACTTGATTTTTTTCTATATCAGAACTTGTCACTGCATAAGCAATCCCTTTTACTTTAAGAAGTTCTTCTGCGACGGCTTTTTGAACTTTTTCAAGGGAAACTCCTTTCTTTTTAATGACATCATGATTTAAATAAATATAAGGCTGAGCATATAAACGAATTGCGTCTTCGCTTAACCCAAACTCTGTTTTTAAACGAGTTAATAATTGAGGAGAGATTAATTTTTTCTGATCAAAGAGCGCAGGTTGTTGAGCCCCTAATGCATTGACTACCGCAGGTGCTTCGGGCGCGCCGTGATCGGCAGACAGTACAATCAGAGTGTTTTCTAATCCAACTTGCTCGTCGACATTTTTCAACAGCTTCGTAATGGTTTTATCCAATCGAATTAAGTTGTCTTCGGCTTCTAAACTTGTAGGGCCATACATATGGATCACATAGTCATTTGCTGAAAAGCTGACGGCTAAATAATCGGTAAATTTTCCTTTTCCTAGATTCTCTTTTTTCAGCAGTGTGCTTGCGAAGTTTTCTGTAAGCTCATCACCAGCAGGGCTTAAGGTTAACATCGTGCTGTAATATTTATAGCTCGCAGGGCCGTATGGATGAGGGAAGGTACGTTTGAATCCGGCAAGATCTACTTTGTAATCGGGATTGCCTTCTTTTAATGTGTATTGTTCTGGAGGAAGGGAGAGCTCCCATCGTTTACCTGAATACTGTGAGGCCAGTTTTTGTTTGTTCCACGCGGTGACCCATTCTGGATATTCATTATAATAGTAAGTACTGGTTACAAACTCTGATTCTGCTTTTGAAAACCAAAACGCTTTACCTGAATGGCCACCAAGAGAGATTGCGCCTCTGTCTTTTACTGAAACGGAAAATATCTTTGATGCCCCATTACTGGAAATAGCTAACTCATCGCTGAAGGTTGTGGATAAAATCGGGTCAGGTGATCGCCCATCTTTGGTTGCGACTTTTTGGGTTGGGTCAATTTCTGTGTCTTTATTTACACCGGCACCTGAGCTCAGCATATCGTAATTGCCATCTTCTACGTTATAGACCAATCGTTCCTTGTTTCGGTCATACCAAACGTTACCGACCATACCATGAACACTCGGTGGAGCGCCGGTTGCTAGTGATACGTGTCCAACAATGGTTTCTGTATTACCATGTTGATAATACGCATTGGTGTAATAGGTACCATCATCCATAAGATAACGAAAACCATCATCACCAAAATTGGCTTTGTATCGTTTGAGCAAATCTCCCCTTAAGGCATCGACGGTAATTTGCAGTACGAGTTTGGGCTTTTGGTCCGCAGCGAACGAGGTCATTGGAATGATAAGCGCTCCCGTTAGTGCCATATAATGTAATGTTTTATTTTTCATTATGGGTTCCTTGCCAAAGTATGTTGGTAGTGTGTCTTATTATTTTGTGTCTTTTACTAAACGCAGTCCCATATCAGACATGATTATGGACTGGCTTGCAAAGTCTCGACGGTAGTTTTCTGACTCATCCGCGTCATAAGAAAAACTGCTGCCCCGCACCGATTTATGTGCTAAACCACTGGCTTCTTCACGAGCATTTGTTGGGTTATCTTGTGGGGAATAACGATAAAAATTATCGTCATAAGCATCACTTACAAATTCACCCACATTACCAGTCATGTCATATAAGCCTAGTTCATTGGGCTGTTTCATTCCAACAGGGTGCGCTTGGTTTTTTGCGTTTTTTGAATACCAAGCCACGTCATCAATATTGTTTGAGCCACTATAAATATAGCCTTGACTCAATTTTCCGCCTCGAGCGGCATATTCCCACTCAGCTTCAGTTGGAAGGCGGTATGTTTCTCCCGTCATTTCGTTCAGTTTTTCTATAAAGAAATTCGCTTGTTGCCAGCTTAAATTGTTCACCGGAATATCAGGAGATTGGAAATAACTTAAAGAGGAGCCCATAACCGATTCAAACAATTCTTGAGTAACTTCAAATTTGGAGATAGAAAAGTTATTAATGCTAACAAGGTGTACTGGCTTTTCTGCTTTATTCGCTTGGTTTGAATCTGATCCCATTAAGAACTCGCCACCTTCGACTCGTACCATATCTTGATCTATTTTTTGAGAAATAGGATGGGGTGGAGTACTCATGCAGCCCATTAAGGTCGTGCTTAGAAATATCGATACAAATAATGTTCTTATATTAGTAAAAAAAGAGACTCTAAACATGATGTCCTCTGCAGTAATGATTGAGTATTTATCATACAGTGAAAGGACTTTCCAAATAGGAATAACGTATATAACTAATTCGTTTGTTCTTTTTGTTTATTATGAAGTTAGAACTTGTTTGGTGACTTAACTTGAAGGGTGGATTAGGTTATTCATTAGGTAAGTTCTCACTATTAATTTTGCTAGAAAAATAGGAATTAAAATGATTATTACTCAAGGTCCTCAATTTCAAGGTAAAGCCTCGAAGCGATTGCATGTTATGGCAAAACCCATTGGGGCGGTGTGTAATATCGATTGTACTTATTGCTATTATTTGAGCAAAGAAGACTTACTTGATTACAAAAAAGGGTGTTCTCCACAAATGGATGATGAAACCCTAGAAATCTATATTCGACAATATATTGAAGGTCAAAATACCCCTGAGATCATTTTTTCATGGCAAGGTGGTGAACCGACGCTATTAGGATTGGATTATTTTAAGAAAATTGTCGTATTACAGAAAAAATACCAACCAGATGGGATTATTATCTCAAATGATCTACAGACCAACGGCACACTATTAACGCCTCAATGGTGTGAGTTTTTGGCTGAAAATAATTTCTTAGTTGGTTTAAGTATCGATGGCCCTGAATTGCTGCATAATGCTTATCGAACAAATAAAGCGGGTCGTGGAACGTTTAAGCAAGTCATGAAAGCGGTAGATTTATTGCATGAACATAGTGTGAAGTTCGCCACATTAACGTGTGTAAACAATCTGACAAGTCGCAATCCTTTAGAAGTGTACCGTTTTCTACGTGATGTCGTTAAATCTCCTCAAATGCAGTTTATCCCTATTGTTGAACAAAAAAGCTTTAGAACAGTCGCCCCTCAAACAGAACAAATGGACGTGCAATTACGTCAAGGTGATAAACGTTTAATTCCGGGTAATAAAGAATCGATAATGGAACCGTGGTGTGTCTCTGATGAAGCATGGGGTAACTTTTTAATTGCCGTGTTTGATGAATGGGCACAACACGATTTAGGGAAAGTGTTCGTTCAGTACTTTGAAGCGAGTGTTGAGACGTGGATGGGGCGTAAAAACCCACTGTGTACGCTCGGTGAAATTTGCGGAAAAGGGCTAGCAATGGAGCACAATGGTGACGTGTTTTCTTGTGACCATTACGTTTATCCTGAATATAAGATTGGTAACATTCATAATCAAGAATTAGATGAACTGGCATACAGTCTTAAGCAACAAGAGTTTGGTTTCGCTAAAGCAAAAACGTTAACGGCTCAATGTCAGCGATGTGATTATAAATTTGCGTGCCATGGTGAATGTCCGAAAAACCGTTTTATTAAAACGAGAGACGGTGAACCTGGCTTGAATTATTTGTGTGCAGGTTGGTATAAGTTCTTTGCTCATGCCGATAAATCGATTGCCTATATTTTGAAAATGCTAGGAAACCCAGTACAACAAGGGAAATACAGTGACGCGAAAAGAGCAGAAGCGCAAAGAGCCGCGGTATTCCCAACTAAATTTTAATCTTTTTATGTTGTAAGAGTAGAAAATAAGAATAAAAGTGTGGAGAGTAATCAGTGAATAATGCCGTTAAAAAATACGCAGCGATAGGACTCGTCAGTTTATTTGGGTTTTCAATCCCATCTCATGCCGCAACAGGTGCGGTACCGACAAACCAAACACAACGTATGACACCTGAGCAACAATTGGCGTATACCGCTCAAAATAAAAATGAAAGCATTGAAAAAAGAGCGGATGCGTTACGTCAACTTGCGCGTTACCCAAATCAAAATAGTTTGGTTGCCGTCGCCAGAGGGTTAAAAGAATCTAGCCCTGTCATTCGAGAGGCGGCGATAGTGGGTTCTGATCTATACCAATTTGAACATCGCTGGCGTATGCTTTCTCCTGTTTTGGATGATCCTGAAGCGAGTGTTCGTATGGCTGCGACTGCGAATTTACTTCGTGATTACAGTTCTATGAATACAGAGCAGAAAAAACAAATTGAAGCGCCATATAAAGCACTGGTAACGTACTTAAAGACACAATCCGATTCTAATTCTCAGCTGTTATTAGCGGATATATATCGTTGGCATGGAGAGTGGGCTAATGCAGACGTTATTTATCAAACTTTAGTAAAAAACGAACCTAAAAACAGTCAAGTTTGGCTTAACTTATCGGATAATTATCGAGCTCAAAGTCAAGATGCTGAAGCGTTAATTATTTTAGATAAAGGGATCAAAGAATTACCAAAAGAAGCAAGCTTATACTACTCAAAGGCATTAACCCAAGTGCGTTTGAATCAAAAAAACAATGCCGCTAAGTCAATAAAAATGGCAACAACATTGGCTGAAAACAATAGCTATTATTGGTATTTAAATGGTGTGTTGCATGAAGATATTGATTTATCTGTGGCAACAAAATCGTTTGAAAAAGCGTACCTGATTTCAGGATCACCAGAGCAACTTTATGCGTTATGTGATATCTATATTCGTTATGGCAATGAGAAAGGCGATGAGTGTTTAGAAGCGTTATCGAAGGTTGCTCCTGAGTATGTGATTAAGCAGTTGAAAGAGAAGCGAAAGTAAATCCCATTTTATATTTCGTTCTTTGATTTTTAGCAAAAAGCCCAAATTATTGAATTTGGGCTTTTTTGTATAACGATAAATACAGTGCATTTAGCTCTCAGGTTATTACTTTTTGGCATGAATTTTAGTTTGATTGATTTTCAAGCGTTGGCGTGTGATTGGTCGCATTTTGTTCAATTTAAATAGCGAAAATATTTAAGTTAATTATTATCCTTACATCAATAATTTCAATGGCTTAATGATGCTATTGTCAGTTTCAGGATGAAACCTAAGGATAGTTATGCAGGACGCTAATCAAGCACAATTTGAACTCGACGTTGCCACTATTAAGATACCATTACAAGTCTATGAGTTTTCAGGGAAAGAGAAACTAGGTGACTCTTATGAGTTTGAGATTACGTTTATATGTGAAGATCCAGAGCTTAATCTTGGTGAATGGCTTCAACTTCCTGCGCGACTTGTATTGCATCATCATAATTCTAAAGACTTTAATTTATCCCCCCGCTATGTTCATGGAGTCGTGGAGTCTATAGAGCAATTGAGCACCTCTTTTCGTTACAGTACTTATCGATTAACTCTTATTCCTATATTTTCGCTTTTGAACTATCGAACCAATTATCAAATATTTCAACACAAAACGGTTCCCGAGATCATTACTGAGATATATCAACAAGCAGGGATCTTAAGTCATCATTTTGAGATTGAGTTATTTAATGCGCATGAGCCTCGTGAGTATTGCGTTCAATATGGTGAAAGTGATTTTTACTTTATTCAGCGATTGATGTCAGAAGAAGGATTGGTTTCTTATTTTGAGCATAAAGAAGAAGGGAGTCGGTTAATTATTGCTGATGGCTCAGAAGCACATACTGAGTTAGCGTCATTATGTGTGGCCAGTGATAATGGAATGGCAAAGGAAGGCAATACCATTACTTCATTAATTAGAAAGCAACAAGTAAGCGTCGGCAAGGTATCGGTTCGAGAATTTAATTTTCAAACACCGAGTACTCATTCTTTTGGTGAGTCTACAATTGAAGATAAAGAGGATCAAACCTCGGAAAAGCCATTGACGCAATATGTGTATCCTGCCAATCAATCATCTTCAGATCTTGCGATTAAACACGCCTCATTGCATTTAAAGCAACATAGAGCAAGTAATCTGGAGCTGATTGGTGAAAGTGATTGTGCACAGTTAACTGCGGGCTATTTTCAACCAATCGTAGGCCATTCTAATCCTGAGTTTAATAATACATGGCTCTTAACTGAAGTCAGCCATCAAGGAAAACAACCTCAAGTATTAGAAGAACTTGCTGATGGAGTTTCGAATTATGTTGCTACATTTCGCTGTTTACCTTGGACTTTGCCTTTTAAGTTAGAACCAAAAACAAAACCTCTTATTAGTAGTACCGATACGGCGATAGTGACGGGGCCAAGTAACGAAGAAATTTATTGTGATGAGTTTGGGCGAGTGAAAGTTCAGTTTTATTGGGATAGAAATGGACAAGGTGATGAAACAACCAGCTGTTGGTTACGCACGTCACAAGGTTGGGCTGGTAATCAATATGGCCAATTTGTGCTGCCACGCATAGGGCACGAGGTGATCGTCAGTTTTATTCATGGAGATCCAGATAAGCCTATTATTACAGGGGCACTTTATAACGGAGATAATAAGCTTCCGTATGCACTTCCTGAACATAAAACACGAAGTACATTTAAAACTTCAAGTTCGGTAGGAGGAGAAACGTTTAATGAATTTCGTTTTGAAGATAAAAAAGACAACGAACAAGTCTATATTCACGCAGGTAGGGATTTAGATACACACATTAACAATGATCGAGTTGTTGAGGTATTTAATAATGAGCATAAGTTTGTTCATAACAATCAACTCCAAGAGATAAAGAAAAACAAAAACACCACAGTAAATGAAAGTCAGTTTGAAACCGTTAAAGGTGATGTCCATTATGAAGTTAATAGCAGTCTACATTCTAAGATTGGTGGTAAGCAGATGATGAAAATAGGGTCCGAATTGCACTTAAATTCGGGGCAAAAAATCATTCTAGAAGCAGGGGCTGAAGTCACTTTAAAAGCAGGGGGAAGCGTAGTGAAAATTGATCCTGCAGGTGTTCATTTAATGGGTTCTAAGATAAATCTTAATTCTGGTGGAAGTGCGGGCCGGGGTAGTGGTAATGAAGGCGCTACGGCGATGTTACCTTTAAATAAAACGTTAGAAAAAGTAGGATTATTACCTATGAAGGCATCGATAAACTCGCTAATTAATGGACAAAAACTGCATTTTATTGCAATAAAGCCATGCAATAAGGAACTGAACGATGCATGAACACCGCTATCTAATTGTTAATCCTCTTGAAGATAAAAGTGTCATTGAACGTTTTTATCATTTTGGAGGAAGTGATGCGTATTCACTTTACTCAAACAGTGACTTTTCTGCTCTGAAAGATGTTGGCCCATGGTTATTGCCTAATCCAACAACTGAATTCTTAGCTTACTTTAATGAGAATCCGTCCGGTTTTCTTATCCAGTATAATGATGATATTGAAACTCAAATTGAGCATTGGAAGAGCCTTACCCTTGCGGGTCTTGATGGCGAGATTACGTTGTTTCGCTATTACGATAGGGTTGTTTTAGAACCAATGCTAAAGACATTCAGTACAGAAGAACTATCAACATTTCTTGGTAGTGCTATCTCTCTTATTCTTATCTCTGTAGGCAATAATGAACTGATTTATAAAAATGAGGATACGAGTGTACTTGTTCAGGCAGAGCCGTGGTGGAAAATAGAAGATCATCATTTCTCTTATTGCATTAAAAAGCACGCTTGGGCGCTTGAACGTCAAGCATGGCAGCGATTACCTGAATTAATGAAAAAAATCCATTATTCATATTCTGACTTTCAAACGAGCATTATTAAGTATTTGGAGTTAGGAAGAGCTTATGATCTTCAGAATGAAGAGTTAGAAGCCTACGCGATTAACCAACTCGCTCATGATACTGACTGGAAAGATACATTTGTTTTTGATGCGTGGTATTTAGATGACAAACAAATAGATCTTATACAACAAATTGAAAATAAAATAATGAAAGATGAAGTGAGAAAAGGAATTCGAGCATGAGTGATCGTTGTGTTCCTTGTGAAAAAGAAAACCATTGGATTGAACTTGATTTTCGAGATGAGAATAATAAGTCTTATAAAGGCATTGAAATTACGATTGAAGATGCAGTTGGTGGGGTCCAAACCGTTAGATTAAAAGCCGGTATTAATGTGATTGAAAACATTGCGAGTGGTTTGGTTAAAATAAGTATGGAAGCTCAAGCGTTGATTGATCTTGTCGAAAACCGCGCAATGCGAAATAAATCAGAAGTGTCTTCTGTGATTGATTCTTCTAGAGGTGAGCTTGGTGGCCGAGAAAAAGACACTGTTAAAGAATATAAGCATGTCACCTTAGGCGATTTATGGGGTAAAGGACCTGAGTATCAATTGCCTAAAGAGCATGACAAAGGGTACTTAGGTAATGTTTCTTTTTTTCATAATGAAAGTTACGTCATTGAGATTCAAGATTTCACAAAACAAGAAATACGTTTTGGGGTATTTTTTGATGGAACAGGAAACAACTCTTTTAATGCTGATTTTGGCGCTCAATGTGCCGATCAAGGTTTTGTACCTGATGAAAACGAAGATATTTGTGCAGATCTAAATGAATATTCAAAGAAAGCGCGAGGAAGTTACGATAATTCGATTACGAATATAGGTCGTTTATTTAATGAGTATAAATTTGAATCAGGTAAAAGCTATCGTATATATATGGAAGGTGTAGGAACCAACGCACAAGAAGAGGATGATCGTTTTCCTGATATGGGGTTAGGGATTGGTGATTTAGGTGTGATCGCTATATCTAATCTTGCTAGTGACAAATTAGTAAAACTATTTATAGAAAAAGATTTAGACAGTAATTTAATACATATAGTTTTTGATCTTTTTGGTTTTAGTCGTGGTGCAGCTACCGCGAGACATTTTGCCAATGAGATACATAAAAAAAATAATGGTTTAATACATGAAAAATTACAATTAAATGAATCTTCTAAGGTTAGTATTAATTTTATTGGTTTATTTGATACGGTTGCAGCGATTGGTTGTATGCGAGATTTACTAGATACGACGGATGAATACAATCATGGCGTTAATTTATATCTGCCTAAAAATATAGCTAATAAAGTGATACAAATTACGGCGCATCATGAATGTAGAGATAACTTTGCTTTAAATTCTGTGGCGCCAGAGCATCAAGAATTTGCTTTGTTAGGCGTACATTCTGATATTGGCGGGGGTTATAGAGATCTGAATGATGATGTATTGATCATGAAGCCTTATATCCAAACTTACAGTCGAAACGATCAATTTTCAGTGGCGCATTTTAGACAAATAGCAGAACAACGTATTGACGATGCAAAAAAAGAGTTTTTATCTTACGTATTATCCTCAAATAATTTCTCAGAAAATAATATAACTAAAATAGTAATGACAAGTAACCATTATAAATATAAAGCTATATTATCAATGAAGCGTGAAATTTCACCTAATCTACAATTATTAGCTTTTAAATTCATGCATAAAATAGGACTTGAATATAATGTTCCGTTTTCAGTTGATACGTTAGTATTGGATGGTAACTTACAGAAATTATATTATTACTATGAGTCAATCTCTAATCAGTCAACAGAGTTATCAGGGCTTTCAGTAATTAACAATATACCGACATCATTATCTTCTTCTATCTTAAAACAGTATGTTCATTGTTCCGATCATTGGGCATTAGATACAGGACTTTACACGATGAAGCCTAGAATAAATAATAACGGTGAGCGAGAACGTAAAGTGTGGCCACATAAAAAGCAAGAAGGATATCCATTTTGATTAAGATTATATTCAGTGTTTTTTGTTTATTTTTATCTGGTTGTGGAAACTCTCTATTTGAGAGCTCAAAGCAATTAGATGAATGGACAATATCGACCATGTCACCAAAATATTATACGGTGAGAGGGGATACATTACTAATTGTTGGAGAGAAGAAGGCGGGTGGATGGAAAGGTATGATTGGCAAGGCGACGATGGAATCGTTAGATCCTCTTAATTGGGAGGGATTAGATCGTTTTCATTCAGGCTATTCAATTAAAAGTACTGAATTACCCGGTTTATTTTATATTCGATGGCACTCTTTATCTAATAAAAAAACGTACAATAAAAGCGTTCGAGTATCAGAAGAAATACGAAAGAAAATGAGCGAATACCATGATATGAGGTGTGGATTCAATAATGGTCTATATCCATATAAAGATAATATATTATTAGGCTTAGCTCCTGATGGAATGATTTCTGTCTTTCTAAATGGCACGTGCTTTAAAAATGAACTGCAATTTAAAGTGCAAGCGGTCGAAGAGGAAGTATCCGATGATTTTATATATCCAGAATTAAGCGAAGAAGCACAAGCGTATGTTGATGAGCATGGCGTCCCCGTTGGTATTTGGTAGGTATAAACATAGATCTTCACATATAAAAATCCCCAAGGAGCAGTACTCTTTGGGGATTTTTATTTTGAATATGGGATTAATGCATTACTTGCAATTCATCGACTTCCATATTGATGTGTTGTGGGTTTTTCTGTAGCCAACGTAAACGTAAGCTTAATAGGATAGCAGCGGTACTTAAACCACCAATAAAGCCAATCCAGAAACCGTAAACACCCATAGGCTCAACGATCCAATCCGTCATGCCTAGAATGTATCCCGCAGGTAAACCGACAATCCAATAAGAGATAAACGTACGCTTAAAGATTGCTGTCATGTCTTTATAGCCACGCAATGCACCAGCAGCAACAACTTGCACTGCATCAGTACATTGGTAAACCGCAGCCAATAACATTAAGCTTACCGCGAGATGTACTACTTCGACGTTGTCTGTGTATAAATAAGCAATAGATTCGCGAAAAAGTACGGTTAAAATAGCGGTACAAAATGCCATTAATAGACCAAAAGCCAAACCGCAATAGCTTGCAATTCGTGCTCCTTCAAGATCATTTTCACCTAATTTTTGACCTACGCGAATACTTACCGCAATCGCAATGCTCATTGGCACCATAAAGATCAATGAAGAGAAGTTAATCGCCACCTGATGGGCAGCAACAACGGTAGAGCCTAATGGGGAAACCAATAGAGCAACCGCTGCAAATAAGGTTACTTCAAAGAAAATAGACAAGGCAACAGGAAGCCCCAGTTTAAATAAGCGATAGATTTCTTTTAGTTGTGGTTTGTTCCAGTTTTCATATAAGTTTACGCGGCGTAGCTTTGGCGCCACAAACGTATAAATGATCATCGCAACAAACATCAGCCAGTAGACAATAGCGGTTGCAACACCACAACCAACACCACCTAGGGCAGGGGCACCAAGCTTGCCATATACAAACATCCAGTTTAGAGGGATGTTAGCGGCAAGACCAATAAAACCAATGACCATTGCTGGTATCGTTAATGACAAACCTTCGCAGAAACTGCGTAATGCTTGGAATAATAAAAACGCAGGTGCAGCCCACAATACGGCGTGTAGGTAACCTTTAGTTTTTTCATATAACTCAGGCTCAACATTCATTAATGCAATGATATGTCCGGCGTTGTAAAGGATAACCATAATAGGAATAGAGATCAGTAGGGCTAAATAAATGCCTTGATGGATCTCAAAAGGAATTTTTTTCGATTTTCCTGAACCATTCAGTTGAGCAACAACAGGCACAAGTGCCATTAGTAAACCAACACCAAATAATATAGCAGGCAGCCAAACACTGGCTGCAATCGCAACGGCTGCCATGTCGGTAGCACTTACGCCACCTGCCATTACTGTATCGACAAACCCCATGCCTGTTTGAGCAACACTCGCAATTAGAACAGGGGTAGATAGCTTGATTAAGCGAACGATTTCTTTTTGGTATCTGTGCACTGATTCACCGTGGATATTAATGTGTAAAGGTTATAGCGATGACTTTTAGAGCCGATCATGAGATCGAATAAAAAGAGATATAAGGGTCTGATTGAGTGCTTTAAACAGGAGTCTGTCAAAGGTAAGCAGAATCCGACAGTATATAGAGTAAGTACAACTTCACAAAATGAAATATTCAACGTATTGTGATATTTTTAAAAATAGAGAGAGTTAAATAATGCTCTTGAATTTTTAGTATCAAATTGATTGGAGAGACTGATGTTTACTGGGATTGTAGCAACGACGGCAAAGGTTATTGATATCATTAAAAAAGAGAACTTTCAGACTCATATTGTTGAAATTCTTGAACCTTACAATCATGAATTAGAAATAGGGGCTTCTGTTGCTCATAACGGGTGCTGTTTGACGGTGACTAAAATTGATGGCAACAAAGTCTGGTTTGATTTGATTGAAGAAACGTTACGTTTAACGAACCTTGGTTTCTTAAGTATTGGGCAACGAGTCAATATTGAGCGTGCCGCTCGGTTTGGTGATGAGATTGGTGGTCATTCAATGTCAGGTCATATTGTTGATATTATGATCGTAAGGGAAGTGATTAAAACCTCCGCGAACTGTAAAATTTGGTTTGATGTTCCCCCTACATGGCTCAAATATGTGTTACATAAAGGGTATGTTGGCGTCGATGGAATTAGTCTTACGATTGGTGACGTTGATGCAAAGGGATTTAACGTGAATCTTATCCCTGAAACTCTAGAGAGAACGAATTTAAGTGAGCGTATTGTGGGTGATAAAATTAATTTAGAAATTGATCCGCAAACCCAAGCTATTGTCGATACGATTGAGCGAGTATTAGCGAACCAAAATAATTAATTTGATCATAATGAATTAAAACAGCCCATCTTCATTACTGTCTATCGATAAGTTTATCGTACTGTTATGCGGGTTAACGGTCATTTTCATTTCAATAGCACGATGGCAAGATGGGCAATCATCATACACCTGCTGACTACGTTGATTTTGACCGATTACCATATCAATAGAGTGCTGACAATTTGGGCATTCTATATTTTTCGTAATGTAATTATTCAAAATAAACTCCTTCTAATTGTACTGCAATTACCGCCGAGGTTCTTGGCGCATCATATTGTTAGAAAAGTCTGCAACAATGTGACTAGTCAATAATAGAAAAAAGAGTTGGTTTTTGCAGTGAATTAAGTGGAAAGGTTGACTTAGGGCTTATTTTTTAAAGGCTTGATAAATAAGATATAAAAAATGAGGTGATAAAGATCACCTCAAACTGTTTTTAATATTTAGCTGCTCAATGGGTTAGGTTTAGTTTATCGATCAATTGTTGAGCATGGTTTAAATATTCACCACCGAACATATTACAGTGGTTGAGTACGTGATAAAGATTATAAAGGTTTTGACGAGTTTCAAACCCTTCCTCAATGTCACGGATAGACAGGTAACCTTCAAAAAAACTGTCTTGAAAACCACCAAATAGTGTTGCCATTGCAAGATCGCATTCAGGATCTCCCCAGTAGCAAGCTGGATCATAAACTATCGGACCTTTAACACTGAGTGACACATTACCATGCCAGAAATCGCCATGCAGTAATGAGGGTTTAGGATTATGATTGTGCAGGATTTTCTTTGAATTATTAACAAGGGTGTCGATATCTCCTAAAAACATCCCTTTTTCATGCAATAGTTGAAGTTGCCAACCAATGCGTTGCTCCGCAAAGAAACAGTCCCATCTTCGATGCCATGTATTTACTTGTAATACACTACCAAGATAGTTATCGCCGTCAAAACCGTATTCTAATTGGTCGCCCCACAAATGGTGGTGGGCAAGACTAATGCCTAAGTCATAAGAGGCCTTTTTATCCATGACTTTGGTTGGAAGATAATTTAGAACAAGAAAAGAGTGAGTTTTAGTTACTCCGATATGAATAGGTTTTGGAACAAAAATATGATCTGATTTATCGAGTTGAGTCAAACTTTCCACTTCAGTTTCAAAGATAGGAAGCTCAGCCCGATCATTTACTTTTACAAAATAACGTTCAGATCCATTACTGATCATATAGCAGTCATTTATCTCGCCACCATTAATGGTTTCACGATCTGAGATGGTAAAAGGGCGTTTTGTCACGTCAGAGATTTGTTGAGCGATTGCTTGCCACATAATTGCCTCTCTTGTGTCTAAAAATATCTTCATTAATCATAGTGTATTTTTGATAAATATCTGTGAAGTACAGCTAAAAGCGTTAAATATTTAATCTAAATAAGTTATTGAAGTAATTGAAAAGTCAAGGTTGAAAGGTAAGGGTTGAGCATTATTCTCGAATTTGATAAATTAACCATCAGTGCCCAATTTAATGGGTATATTATGACAATGAACACTTACTATTATAAAAAATGGGCAGATTATGGTTATTAATTCAGATGGGTACCATGCGCTAATTGAATACTTGACCGAGCATCTAGCAATTTTTGCTAATCAGCAAGGGGATACAGGCGAAGAAACAGTAGAAGATATTGTGACTGATCTTGTTGCTTCTAATCTTATGGCGGTATTCCAACAGAATCCAGAGTTAGATCCTGATGTTCGTTTTACGTTAATGCGTGAAGCCGATGCAGTTGTGGCGGATTTAGGTGAAGTACTTGCAAGTGCTTGGGTTCAAAAAGCAACGAACGAACAAGTTATGTTTTTAGATGATTATATTGGCTTAATTAAAAATCTTTTTGATAGTGCTTTTAAATAATTAGACAATAAATTAATGAAGCTAAGAGAATTAAGGTAAATGCTTATCTATTTTTTCTTAGCTTTTTTATGAAAATTACAACACTCGCCTTACTTGCCAATACGCTTTTTTCCAATATGGATTATCAAGACTTGAGATAATGACGCCTTTTGATGTTGAAGCATGCATGAATTCACGGTTTCCAATATACACACCTACATGTCTTACTTTTATTCCCGTTTTAAAGAAAATAAGATCGCCTTTCTTTGCATTTGCTAGCGCAATTTTCTGCCCCGTTGATATTTGATACTCAGTCGTTCTAGGTAAAGATAATTGATGTAATGTTTGAAGTGCGTCTTGAGTAAAAGCTGAACAATCCACGCCATTTTTACTTATTCCACCATATTTATAAGGGACGCCTTGCCATTCTCGAAAATAATCTTGATAGCCATCGGATTGCTTCAACTGTGGGTATTTAACTTCAATATCTTGTTTCGATAATTGTTGGGGTGGTGGTGTAGAGCTACAGCCTGCGATGCTACTTAATAGGATAAAGCCAAAAATTAAAGAGATATTGCGAGTCATGATAAAAATCCTAATGCGTTTTCTCTATTATTGCATAGAAATAACGTTGAAGACATCAAGTGATTGTGAATAAGATGTTGTAATGGTTAATTGGTATAACTGCTTTTTGTTCGTTTAATAGTCATAACACCTGCATTTGAAATATCTTGTGACATTTTACACTTTTAATACATTTTACAATCGAGTAACCTTTGTTTGAATTTTGGATGTACTTACTTTTAACCAAACACTTACATTTTAGTCGTTTTGATAGAAATGAGGTGATTAAATTAAATCAGTAAGATTAAAACAAGGAGTTACAGATGAGTTCGTCTGCATCGCAACAACAAAACCAACAACAGCCAAAAAGGCCGTTGTTCACTCGTTTTCTTGATTCTGTTGAGTATTTAGGAAACCTTTTACCACACCCAATCACTCTTTTTGCAATCTTTTGTGTGGCAATTCTCGTTCTTTCTGGCATCGCTGGTTATTTTGAAGTCTCAGTTATCGATCCTCGTCCTGAAGGGGCAAAAGGGCGTGCAGCTGACGGCATGATCCATGTCATCAGTTTATTTAATGCAGAAGGCTTACAACTTATTGTGACTAACTTAGTGAAAAACTTTGTTGGTTTCGCTCCGTTAGGTACCGTTCTTGTCGCAATGCTTGGTGTTGCAATCGCTGAGCATTCAGGCATGTTATCTGCTGCTATGCGTGGCATGGTCATGGGTGCCTCTAAGCGAATGGTTACCGTAACCGTCGTATTTGCCGGTATTATCTCAAATACAGCCTCTGAGCTTGGTTATGTAGTACTTATCCCACTTGCGGCGATGCTGTTCCATTCACTCGGCCGTCATCCGTTGGCTGGTCTTGCTGCTGCATTCGCTGGTGTTTCTGGTGGTTACTCTGCAAACCTTCTTATCGGTACCGTTGACCCACTGCTTTCTGGTATTACAGAAACTGCAGCGCAAATGATTGATCCAACGTACACCGTAGGTCCTGAAGCAAACTGGTACTTTATGTTTGTATCTACTTTCTTCATTGCAATCACGGGTGCGTTTGTAACTGAGAAAATTGTTGAACCGAAATTAGGTAAATACAATGATGAAGAAGCAGCAGAAGATCTATCAAATGATAAGATGGGTAAACTGACCGCCGTTGAAAAGAAAGGGCTTAAGTTTGCTGGTGTGGCTGTTCTGATTGTCAGTGCGTTACTTGCATGGACGATAGTTCCTGAAGATGGCGTATTACGTTCAGCAACAGGTACGGTTTCAGGGTCTCCATTCCTTAAAAGTATTGTGGCATTCATCTTTGTATTCTTTGCTGTTCCCGGTTTTGTTTACGGTAAAATCGTAGGCACAATGAAGAACGACAGGGATGTGATCAATGCAATGGCGACATCAATGTCTTCAATGGGCATGTATATTGTTCTTGTGTTCTTTGCTGCACAGTTTGTTGCTTTCTTTAAGTGGACTAACTTTGGTCAAGTCATTGCGGTTGGTGGTGCTAGTTTCTTACAAGACGTTGGCCTAACTGGACCTATGTTGTTCTTCGCGTTCATCTTAATGTGTGGTTTCATTAACTTGATGATTGGTTCGGCTTCTGCTCAGTGGGCTGTAACTGCACCTATCTTCGTACCAATGTTAATGCTAGTGGGTTACGCACCTGAAACAATTCAAGCGGCGTATCGTATCGGCGATTCAACAACGAATATCATTACACCAATGATGAGTTACTTTGGTTTAATCCTTGCGGTAGCAACGCGTTACATGAAGAATCTAGGTATTGGTACATTGATTGCGACCATGCTTCCATACTCAATCTGCTTTATGTTTGGTTGGAGTATTCTGTTCTACCTATGGGTATTCGTCTTTGGTTTACCAGTAGGTCCTGGCGCTGCAACGTTCTACACACCATAATAGGCAATAGAATAAAAGCTAGGTTCTAATAAATAGCGAAAAAACTAAAAAGGCGATCTTCGGATCGCCTTTTTTGATCGTTGCTTATTTATAAAGAGAAAGGATAATAGGATGATAATAAGTCCTTATAGTGTGAGCCTTATGCGTCTTGATAAATTTGTTTGTAAAAGTACGACGTTAACAAAAAACGAAGGGCTTGAATGCATTGCTGAGGGAAGAGTAAAAGTGAATGCTGAGGTTGTTACCGTTGAATCGACTCAAGTGCATGAGAACAACCATGTGACACTCAATGGTGATTTATTGACTGCTCGTCCTTTTCGCTACTTACTCATGAATAAACCTGCTAATACGATTTGTTCAAACATCGATGAAGTCTATCCCTCCTTATTCAACTATATTAAAGAAGGTAATAATTCGGAATTGCACATTGCTGGACGTTTAGATTCAGATACCACTGGCCTTGTGCTTATTACCGATGACGGTCGATGGTCATACAATATTATTACGCCATCAAAGAAATGCGAGAAAGTATATCGAGTTGGTTTACGTCATATAATTACCAGTGAGGCAATAACCAAGATCGAGTTAGGTGTGCAACTGCAAGGGGAATTAGAGTTAACAAGGCCTGCTAAATTGAAGATTATTACAGAGAGAGAAGTATTACTGACCATTACTGAAGGTAAGTTCCATCAGGTAAAACGTATGTTTTCTGCTGTTGGAAATAAAGTAATTTTATTGCATAGAGAGCAGATTGGAGAGATCAGTTTGGATGTAAATGAAGGTGAATGGCGTTATTTAACTGATTATGAAGTTAACTCATTTGAGCATTAAGTAAGGTGCCAGTGAAGGCACCTCATCAATAAACGTTATTTTTTTCTAAATGGTTGAGTCAACATTTTGTCTAACCGTTGCTCTTTTTCGCTTCTAAATAAAGCGATCCCTATTTTCATGTCTTCGTGCCCATCTCTTGGTCTTACTAAATACGTTTTTCCAATACGATCCCAAATAGATAAAAAGAACCCATAGTTGTTATTCATCTCGGTGACATGGATTGAGTGGTGAACTCTGTGTACATCAGGAGTAATAAGTAAGGTTCTGATGTAACGGTCTAACCATCGTGGAATATAGAGATTACTGTGATTAAACATCGCACTTACATTCAAAATTATTTCAAAGACAATGACGGCTTCAACTGGAATCCCTAAGATCCCGATGGCCGCAATTTTTATCAACATGGATAAAATAATTTCTACCGGATGAAATCGAGTTCCTGTCGTTAAATCAATGTCTTGGTCAGAATGGTGCATTCGATGTAAGCGCCATAATGAAGGAACACGATGAAAAGCACGGTGCTGCCAATAGATCATCCAATCTAACAATAAAATAGAAAGGAGAAAGGTCAAAAAATAAGGGGTTCCAAGGTAATTAAAGATTCCAAAATTTTCTTGTTGTGCGATATAAGCGGCATCAATGGCTAATAGCGGTAGGGCTAGGCGTAGAACAATACTATTAAATACGATTAAACCAAGGTTATTTACCCAGCGTAATGATTTTTTTTGAGTCAACTTTTTACGTGGCCATTTATACTCAACCAAAGCAAAAAGGATGAAAGCAGCGACAAAGCAGCCAAGGCGGATAGTGTCACTTTGTTCAATCCAACTATTTTCCATGAGGAATTCTCTTATAGAACTTGTTATTACCGACACTGTAAGTAAAATGCGCTTTTTTTTCCATATAAATAGCTTGGTTATTGTAAATGCGTATTCACTCAGTTCATCAATTACACAAAGAAAGACTAGCTCGCTCCACAAAACCCTTTAATGCGCGTGGTGGAAATGTGGATCGTTGTGAATTTTGCCAAGTACGTAAAGATTATTGTATTTGTGAATATCAGCCGCAAGCAACATCAAAGGCGGCCTTTTTATTAATCATGTTTGATACCGAAGTGCTGAAACCAAGTAATACGGGGAAATTGATTGCTGATGTTATTCCTGATACTCACGCTTATCTTTGGTCCCGCACTGAACCAAACCCTGAATTATTAGCACTATTGAAAGACGAATCTTATCAACCTTTTGTTATTTTTCCTGAAGAGTTAATCGAAAATAAGAGCTTAGTGAGAAATGATATTGTGGTTGAAGAGGGGAAAACTCCGTTATTTATTCTTCTTGATGGTAGTTGGCGTGAAGCTGGGCGTATGTATCGTAAAAGTGCGTATTTACATCATTTGCCTGTCTTGTCGTTTAACCGTGAGCACCTTTCTAATTACATAATGCGTAAAGCAACGAAAGATCATCAATTAGCGACAGCTGAAGTGGCCAGTTTGGTATTGGATTTATTGGGTGAAAAAGAGAATGCAAAGCACCTCGAGTGTTGGTTTGATTTATTTCGAGAGCATTATCTTTACAGTAAGCGTCCAGTGAAAGGTGCAGAAAGAGGAATGGGCTTAAAACGTTTGATGAAATTTCGTACAGAACTGAAAGTTAATAACTGAATCTAATGATAATTTGAGGTTCATCTCACACTAAATTAGGCTTAATTCTGCGTAGGTCACAGTCTGTATTTATAAAAATTAGGTAAGATAACACCATAAAAAATTAAAATAAATTTAGGACAAGGATACCTTATGTACTACGGTTTTGATGTGGGTGGAACAAAGATTGAATTTGGTGCGTTTAATGAAAAATTAGAACGTATCGCGACAGAACGAATTCCAACTCAAACTGAAGATTACTCACTTTTAGTTAATGATATCGCCAGCTTAATCGCAAAATATGATGCGGAATTTGGTGTTGAAGGTAAGGTAGGTTTAGGCATCCCAGGAATGGAAGATGCCGAAACGGGCGCTTTACTTACCAGTAATGTCCCTGCGGCAAAAGGTCAATTTTTACGAAAAGATCTGGAAGCAAAAATTGGTCGCTCAGTTAAAATTGATAATGATGCGAACTGTTTTTCGTTATCAGAAGCATGGGATGAAGAATTAAAAGATTCACCCTCAGTGCTTGGGTTAATTCTCGGGACTGGTTTTGGTGGTGGTTTAGTCTTTGATGGCAAAGTATTCTCAGGGTATAGCCACGTTGCGGGAGAGTTAGGCCATTCTCGTTTACCGATTGATGCATGGTTTCATTTAGGTGAGAAAGCACCGTTACTTGAATGTGGTTGTGGTAACAAAGGTTGTATTGATAATTACCTTTCTGGTCGTGGTTTTGAGTTACTTTATGCTCATTATTATGGCCAAGAAAAGAAAGCGATAGATATTATCAAAGCAAATGAAGCGGGTGATGCCGATGCGGTTGAACACGTTGATCGCTTTATGGAATTATTGGCGATTTGTTTTGCTAATCTATTTACTTGCTTTGACCCACATGTCGTTGCGCTAGGTGGCGGCTTATCAAACTTTGCACTGATTTATGATGAATTACCAAAGCGTTTACCAAAGCACTTGTTGTCGGTTGCGCGTGTACCTCGCATTATTAAAGCGAAACATGGCGATTCAGGTGGTGTTCGTGGCGCCGCGTTCTTGAATATCAAATAACGTAATGGTTAGATGATGAGATAGATAGTTACAGGTAATAAGAAAATGCACATAAAAAAAGAGCCTCATGTTAGTGATAACAGAGGCTCTTTTTTGTGTTTAGCTTAGCTATTTAAAATAGTGATTAAGCACAGCATTTTTTGTATTTTTTACCGCTACCACAAGGACATGCTTCATTGCGGTTAGGTGTTTTTTCAAAGCGAGTTGTTTTTGGCTTGTTTAGTACGCCTTCAAGCTCAAGAATATTCTCTTCTTTTTCAGCATTCACTTCGATGTTTGCGAATAAATCGTGCTCAGTAATCTGCGCTTCAATTTCAACTTTACGCTCTTCTGTTTGAACAACTAAAGTCAGTGGTGCTTCTTCAGTACCTAACTTAACGTCACGCTTAGTGTTAAAACCAGATTTAACGTGGTTTTGACGAGTCTCGATACGACCTTTGAAGAACATTTTAGACATCTTGGAGCCTTATAATTTTTGAACACAGTATTTTAGCCACTTTATACCATCAACAAGAAGATGGATAAAGTGATAACGAAATATAAAAATGAGTTTGGAAAGGTAACTGGAGGTTTATGCCTTTGAATTCTGTTTTTATTGGCTATTTTATGATGAGTAAATCAACCGTTACTTTTCGATAATATATCAGCGTGAAATAAGTGAACAATGGAAGTGTTTTCAGAAAAAACATGATTGCGCTAGGCTCAGATGAATGGGCGTTTAGGAGGTAATTTTGATGACGGTAGTTATCGGGTCTA